>NZ_JAJDML010000022.1:0-64691 GCF_020594215.1 Blautia sp. DFI.1.216 | reverse complement strand
AAATTTTTCAATATTCTTTCAATTTAGCCTTGACTTTTTATTTGCAGGCTGTTTTCTGGTTAATGCTTTTTTCAAATCTATCCCTCCAATTACCTATGAAAATAACTGTGTGGATGGATCGTGTGCGTACCAGCGTCTAAGTGGGATAAGACTTTATCCTGATACATTGCCGCTCGCTGTATACTGAAATAACCAAACCGTCGTCTGATCTCATCTACAGTACGATCCAGCTTCTCTAACTTTTCCTTTTTCTCCTGATTTCCAAATAAATCCAACTGCACGGGAATATCATCTAACACAAGATCCGCAGCTCGGATTCCCAGTCTTCTAATGGGATGTTCCCATTTATAATTATCTTTAAATAGCTGAAATGCTGCAGTTACAATCTCGTTTGTAATATTCGTTGGCTGTCGTAAATGTATCTGTCTGGAAAAACTATACAATCCATTATCTCGAACTGTAATTTCTACTGTTTTGCATTTAAATCCATGTTTCCGCAATCGTGCAGCTACACTTTCTGCCAATGCTATTTGAATGATCCAGACATCCAGATCATTTTCCAGATCTCTCGGTGTTGTGGTGCTATTACCTATCGACTTTACTGGAGCTTCATACCCTTCCTTGCAAACCGGATCTTCATCCCAGCCATTTGCGAAAGCCCATAATACATTTCCTTTTTTTCCAAAATGGTTCTCTAACAACTTTTCGTCTGATTCCGCAAGTTGCCCGATTGTCCGGATTCCAAGTTTTTGCAATTTCTTATTTGTCTGTCTTCCGACATAA
Organism: Blautia sp. DFI.1.216; assembly: GCF_020594215.1. Lineage (NCBI taxonomy): Bacteria > Bacillati > Bacillota > Clostridia > Lachnospirales > Lachnospiraceae > Blautia > Blautia sp. DFI.1.216. Next base: position 63,908 of record NZ_JAJDML010000022.1, on the reverse strand, counting down.
AGCAAATCTAACGCAGGAAGATGCCATATCCTGTCTTTATAATTTTCTCGATTAAACTCTGTGATTGCATCCGGCTTTTTATAATCCGAGCCAAGTTTCGCATAAATCTTATTCCAGGAAATTCCAATACTCACTGTTACTCCAAGTTCGTATTTAATCCGATGGCTGATTTCTCTCGCAATTGTCATTCCGCTTCCTTTCAGATTTCCACTGTCTGATACATCCAGCCAGGCTTCATCAATTCCATATGGCTCAATTTTGTCTGTATACTCTGAATAGATTTCTCTTGCCATTTGTGAAAATCGCAAATATAAATCCATCCGTGGCGGTACAAAAATAATTTCCGGGCAAACCTGTTTCGCCTGCCATAATGCCATTCCGGTTTTTACTCCTTTTTTCTTGGCAATATAATTTGCTGTCAGTACAATTCCATGCCGGGCTTCCGGATCACCACCTACTGCCAGAGGCATTCCGGCAAATTCCGGATGATGCAGCATTTCTACACTGGCATAAAAACAGTTCATATCACTATGCAGGATCACACGCTCACTCAAACTTTTCACCTCCCAGCTGTTTCCTTCAACATGATGTCTTATCAATTTTTGTATGTTTAGTATATATCGACATTCCGGAGATAGTCAAGTAACATCTTGGTTGTATTTTCTCCATTTTGGAGATTATTGTTGATTTTATTTTTAACATACGGTATAATGCATATAGAAAATTCAAATAGAAATGAGGCGAACAAATGCGTGATTTCGGGGAAATATTAGCAGAAAATAGAAAAAAGAAAGGATACTCTCAATCAGATCTGGTAGACCTGCTTTCTCAGGAAGGTATTCAGGTCACTACAAAAGCAATCTCCAAATGGGAGACCAATGCACGAGAACCAGCTTTACATGTTTTCCTGACACTTTGCCAGTTACTTGATATCGAAGATATATATGAATCCTTCTTTGGAGAAAATCCATATAACATTATGAGTGGATTGAATGAAGAAGGCAGAAATAAATTGATTGAATTTGCTGATATTTTGAAAGCTTCTAAAAAGTTTTCTCCACTGTCTGCAAAGATTATCCCATTCCATCATCCTGTAGAAATTACCTGGGAACCAGTTTCTGCTGGTACTGGAAATTACCTGGAGGATTCTGTAAAAGAAACCTATGACGTAGGACACCTTGCTCCTGAGCAGACGGACTTTGGTGTACGGATTTCCGGTGACAGTATGGAGCCACTTTATCATACAGGCGATGTTGCATGGATTCAGAAAAAAGATTCTCTTGCTAATGGTGAAATTGGAATCTTCTATCTCAACGGCAATACTTACATCAAGGAATTACACGATGAGCCAGATGGTGTTTATCTGATCTCTTTAAATCAAAAATATCGTCCTATCCAGGTTTTGGAATCTGACTCTTTTAAAATTTTTGGAAAAGTAATCGGGAAATGCAAAGGTGCAGAAATTCCGGGATTTCATTAGATTTCAACAGCAGGTTCATGATCCTGCTGATAACAATAAGCAAAGGAAGTGATTGAATGGCAATCAATAATACATTAAAAGATATTCGTGAAGAACGGAATCTCATTCAAGCAGATTTGGCTGAAGCCATAGGTTCCTGCAGCCAGACTATAGGCCGCATCGAACGTGGAGAACGTAATCCCTCTCTTGAGATTGCAATCCGGCTGGCCCATTACCTGAAAGTGCCTGTAGAAGATATTTTTCAAGTTGAAGACTGAAGTATAACAGCCGAAAAACCGAGGAATAAAATCCCCGGTTTTCCTTTTGCTCAAAAATCAGTGTAATTCCATGATGCACAGATGCATATACGATTGCTTTTCTCATTTGTTTTCCTTTCTGCCTGCTCCATCAATCAGGTCATAACTCATATCTAAAAAGTCCAGTACCTTTGCTTCGCTGACCGAACCATCCAGTAAAATAGTGATCCAGTGCTGCTTATTCATATGATACCCAGGTAAAAATCCATAAGTCTGAATAATCATATTTGTCATGTCCGGATCACACTTTACGTCAATGATATCAACCAGCTCTCTTCCTTCTAATCCCAGTTTCGATTTTTCAACCGTCATGATCACTGCATACCATTTCCCATTCTTATGTCGAAGTACTGCACTGTCCGGTAGTTTACTCCATAAATATTCCGGAATCGTGCCATACTGTTTCTGCACATATTCAAAAATTTCTTCTTTCTTCACAATCTATTCAACTCCTAATTCTTCTGATATCCTGCCCATAATCATACCACATTTTCGTATCCCGTACTACCTGCCAAATTCTTTTGCATTTTCCCGGTTCTCCTGACTTTAACTAATAGAGAGGTAAAACAGCAAGGACAGGAAGTGAGGATACACTTCCGGGAAATCCCAATTTAGGGAACCCTGCCCTAAATTGAAAAAAGCTGAAAGCAACGATACTACTACCTTCTCAGAAAGGAGAACACGCCAATGGCTGAAAGAAAGAGAAGCAAAGAAATCCATTTCTATGTCACAGAAGAAGAACGGAAGCTTATCCGTAGAAAGATGATTGAATCAAAGACCAAAAACATGGGAGCTTATCTTCGCAAAATGGCAATCGACGGTTACATCGTCAACACAGATACCACTCCACTGAAGAAACAGTATGAGGAAATGCACAAGATTGGTGTAAATATCAACCAGATTGCAAAAAAGGTAAATACCACCGGAGATCTATATCCGGAAGAAATGCAAGAATTGAAAGAGATGGTGAAAGAATTATGGCGTATCTTAAGATCTTCCCCATTAAAGTAACAGACAAGAAAGCTCTGGACTATATTACGAATCCAGATAAAACAGATGAAAAACTGTTAGTTTCCAGTTTTGGCTGTTCCCCGGAAACTGCAGATCTTGAATTTTCTATGACTAGAGAAATGGCAAAAAAGAATGGAATGGATAAAGGTGATAACCTGGCATTTCATCTGATCCAGTCGTTCAAACCTGGAGAAGTTGATGCCGAAACCGCCCATCGCTTAGGACAGCAATTCGCAGATGAAGTACTAAAAGGAAAATATGAGTATGTGATCAGCACCCACGTTGACAAAAATCATATTCACAATCACATCATCTTCAACGCTGCAAGCTTTGTTGATCATCACAAGTATGTTTCCAATAAGCGGAGCTACCATAAACTCTGCCGGATCAGTAATCGTATCTGCCATGAAAACGGACTTACCACCAGTATGCCAATCGGAGAAAAAGGCAAAAGCTATAAAGAGAACATGGAATATCATCGTGGCACCAGTTGGAAAGCCAAGCTACGTGTTGCGGTTGATAAGGCAATCTGGGCTTCCATCAACTATGAGGAATTTCTGCAAAAGATGCAGTTAGCCGGATATGAAATCCGCCAAGGAAAGCACCTGTCCTTCCGTGCACCAGAGCAGAAAAACTTCACTTATATGAAATCTCTCGGAAGCTATTATTCCGAAGAAAATGTTCGCATCCGCCTGGCAAAAAATCGTAGCAAAGTAAAAGCTCCAAAGCATCTGTCCAGAGAAGCCCGCCTGTATATCAATATCTCCACGTATGTTACAACCGGCAATCGAGAAGGATTTGAACGATGGGCAAAGCTCAATAATTTGAAAGAGGCGGCCCGCACCTTCAACTATCTTTCCGAAAATAACCTACTGAATTATGAAGATTTCCAGCAGCATCTTTCTGATGTTAATGCTTCTGTTAAAGCGGCTGAGCAGAGAATAACGCAAATCAACAGTGAGCTGAGCACACAGAAAATCATTCGGAAACACTGTGATTCTTACCGGCTTTGCCGTAAAGTGATTGAAGATTGCAGATCTGCTAAAAATCCAAAAGCATACCGAACCAAGCATCAGGCAGAATACCAGCTCCACGATTCACTAAAAAAAGAGCTTCAGGATCTCGGTGTTACCAAAATCCCAAGCTCTAATAAAATCCAGAAACGGATTGAAAATCTTGAATCTGAACAGGCAGCTACTGTCCGCGAAAAACAGGAATTACAGAAAAAACAGAAGACACTAGATATCATCCAGCAGAATTTCATTGCTTTGATGTATACTCCAAATGTAAAATCCGATTCACTTCAGACAAAACGAGAATCAGTACCTATCTCGAGAGATGAATGAGGGCACTTTGTGCCCTCATTCATCTTCTTCTGACTCTTCCCAAAGTTCCAATCTCATTTTTTCTTAATGTATAATGTGGCACATAACCAAATGTATAACATTTTCGATCTGTCCCTCCCTGCAATGGTCTATATAGAGAAGCGAACTGTCCGTACTACTCTGGAAGTAGGAGCTCTTATCTCAATTTCCATCCAATCGCTTTCTTACGAATACCAATGAAATCTGCATAAATACCAGGCTGCCTTATCAAATCCTCATGTTTGCCTGTCTGAACAATGTGACCACCTGACAATACAAAAATCTGATCCGCATTTCTGACTGTTTTTAGCCGATGAGCTATCATAATAACCGTTTTATTCTTCGTCAGCTCTGAAATAGCGCCCATCAGAAGATTTTCATTCTCTGGATCAACACTTGATGTAGCTTCGTCTAAAATGATGATAGGAGCGTCTTTCAAGATTGCTCTGGCAATCGAAATCCGTTGTTTTTCACCGCCGGACAATGTAGCGCCTCCCTCACCAATAACGGTGTCGTAGCCATCAGGCAGACTCATAATAAAATCATGGCAGCACGCCTTTTGAGCTGCTTTTACAACTTCGTTATGGGAAGCCGCTGGATTGCCGAATTTGATATTATTTTCTATGGTATCAGCAAAAAGATATACCTTCTGGAATACCTCACTGATATTGGTGAGCAGACTGTCCAGTGTGTAATCTCGAACATCTATACCGCCGATTGTAATTTTTCCATCGTCAACATCCCAGAATCGAGCGATTAGGTTACAAAGCGTACTTTTTCCGGCACCGGACGGACCAACAATAGCCGTTACGGTTTTTTCGGGAATAGAGAGGCTCACATGATCCAGAATCTTGTGTTCTCCATAGGAAAAAGAAACATCATCAAAAACAATATTATAATTTGGGGGATTGATAGGTTTACCATGTTCGTCCATAACGGGCGTGTTATCAATTTCGTTTACCTTGTCAATCGAAACATCCAGTAACCGCAGGAGAGAGGAAGTATTCCCCGCCGACTGAAGCTGACTAAAGAGCATAAATGATGCTACTGTCATAAGCAGGCAAATGGAAAGCGCCATCGTTCCATTCAGGTAAAAGTACAACCCCTCCACTATAACAAGAATACTTGTTCCGTAGAGAATGATTTGTTGCAGCATATTGTAAGGGACGAATGTACGCTCTAATTTCAGATTTTTATCCTTGCTGTCCAGAATTGCCTGTCTCATTTTGCTATTGGAATTTTGACCGAGATTAAAGGATTTTACAATCAGCATCCCTTGAACGTATTCCAGTACATTAGAAACGAGAGTCTCCTGGGCCTGCTGTCTTTGTGGCGAAACCGTTTCCGATTTTTTCTGTAACCGGCCGATGCACCATGTAAAAAGCAGAATCCCGCACAAAATCGTCAGTCCGATCCGCCAGTCGATACAGAGCATAACAATAGTAATAATCGCTGCATGGATATAGCCGCCTAATATGTTGGTTAGCACCATGGACGCATTATTTTCAATATCGCCCATAGTCGTAGTGACGACAGAAGTCAAATTCCCCAAATTGTGATCGTTGAAATACCCCATCGGCATATATTTCATGCGATCTCCAATATGAATCCGTTTCTCCGCGCACATAAAATATCCAATTTGCACCTTGCCGAAATCTGAAATGTAGCTGCAATAAATTTTAAGCAGCATGCTTGCCAGGGTGATTCCAAATATCATCCAGATCATAGACGTAGTAAAACCGTCTGTTAAACCCGAAAAAAACATGGCTAATGCTCCAAAGGACATCATATCAAAAAGGGAGTGCAGGACAGAAAAAAGGATAGCTTTTTTCATTGTCCCCTGCATTTTCCCTGAAAACTGATAAATCTTGCTTAATGTCTTTATCATCTTCGCACCTCCTACGCCACATCTTTTGTGTCCATGTGCGCTTTCCACATTTCCTGATAGAGCGTACAGGAAGTCAATAAGTTTTCATGTGTTCCTTCGTCAATAATCTGCCCATCTTTTATGACAACAATTTTATCTGCATCGGTAATCGTAGAAAGACGGTGCGCAATCATCAGAACGGTTTTCCCGGCAATCACTTTTGCCATTGCCTCTTGAATTAAGGCTTCATTCCCGGCGTCAATGTAAGCGGTTGCCTCGTCAAGAATAACAATCGGCGCATTTTTCAGTACAGCGCGGGCAATCGCAATTCTCTGGCGCTCACCGCCCGACAAGTGACCTCCTGCACCTCCGACAACTGTATGGAATCCATTTTCCAGATTCAGAATGAAATCATAGCAGCCACAATCTCTGGCAGCCTGATATACTTCTTCATCCGTTGCGGATGGTTTTCCCATACGGATATTTTCTAAAACAGTTTCGTCAAAAAGATAGTTGTCCTGTGAAATATAAGCGATGTTATCCATAAGCTGTGACAACGGAATTTTGCGAATATCTGTTCCGTCTAACTTGACAGTTCCGTTTGTTACATCCCAAAATCCCGCAATCAGCTTCGTAATGGTAGACTTGCCGCCGCCACTGGGACCGACAAAAGCGGTAATGCTGTTTTCTGGAATAGAAAGGTTGATATTTTTTAGCAATGGCTTTTCGCTTTCATACGAAAAGCTGACGTTTTCTAACACAATATTGGAAGAATGAATAGACACCGGCGTTTCCGGGCGATCCAGTTCTTTTTCATCCAATACGGCGCACAATTCCCCGACTACTGATTTCATTTGAGAAATGCTGTCCGTAAAGTTCATGGCATTTAAAATTGGTGTGATAATACCCAATGACAGCACGATACAGGTAACAAATGCCGGAACGCTCAGGCTCCCGTTCCGGTACAGGACACAGCCAATAGGAAGAACACACACTAACACACTGGGCCAGATTGTAACAAGCATGGATTTGTAAAGCTGCACGCTTTTCATCCAGTTCACAGCATAGGCCGCATTATCTTCAACGGCATCTGAATATTTCTGGTAAGAATTAGCAGACTGATTAAACGCCTTAATGACTTCTATTCCGCCGATATACTCAACCACAGTGCTGGTCATTTTACGCATGCGCATAATAAGACCCTGGAATTTTTCTTCATATCCATTTGCCATTCCCTTATAGCACAACATACCAATCGGCAGGGTAATCAATGCAGCCAGCGCCATTCTCCAATCCAAAAACAGTAGGTAAATCAGAATACAAATCGGAATACAGAGATTCGCTGTCAGCTCCGGTACTAAATGCGCAAGGGTCGTTTCCATTCCCTCCACACGATCTACCAAGACATTTTTTAATTCTCCCGATGGGGTGTTAATCATATAGCCCATCGGAACCCTGGTAAGTTTATCTGCTAGTTTCAGGCGGATCTCCGCCAGAGTTGCGAAAGTGGCCGTATGGGAAACTAAAGTAGAGAAATTTGCAAAGCATACTTTCCCAAGGAAACCAATTCCCGCAATCAGACACCACTCCATATAGACGGACACAGATGTCTCTCCATCCATCAAGAGAATCACAATTTTTGAAACTGCAAAAAACGGTAGCAATCCGGCGGCAACACCCAGGATTGCCAAAATCACTGAAAGAACATATTCACCCTTATATGGAGCGGCAAGTTCCATCAGTCTGGACATGGGATTATCTTTCTTGTCCATTTCACATACGCTCCTTTTCATAAAAATAGAGATTGGTTAAACACTTCTAACCAACCTCTATTATATCTATTCGGCTATTTTCTGCCACTCTGATAGGGCGTTAAACACTCCATTTAGACATTGGATTATATTTATTCCGCAGGCTGTACGTTATCGATCTCAAAGAACTGTGGCACGCTGGAGAAAGTATATCCGGCGATTTTGGAGGAATTATATACAACCAGATCCTTAGAATAGGAGATCGGAAGGTCAATCACATTGTCGTTGGAAACATTCAGTGCAGTAGCAATCGCACTCTGAACCACTTCGGGATCAGCAGAGGTGGAGAACGCATTTACCGCATCCGAATAGCTCTGGAAATCCTCAAGTGCCTGCAAGGAAATAGCATGAGGATCAGCACCGAGGGATTCCTGCAGGAACTTGTGCGGTTCAGTATAAGACCCTTCTGTATTCCATGTTGTAATGTCATAATTTCCTGCAACGCCTTCGGTCCACCAGGTCATCTGATCCTGGCCGGTAGTGGTTACGTCAATACCAACCTCTGCAAGCTGGGTCTTAATTGCAAGAGCCATGTCCTGTGCAAGAGAAAGATCAGTCCAATAGGTGTAATTCAGGGAAAGCTGCTGTCCATCTTTTTCACGGATACCAGTGCTTTCATTCATCACCCATCCAGCTTCATCCAGAAGTGCATTTGCTTTATCCAGATCATAGCTCCATGTGCTGTTATAAGTAATGTCTGTGTAGGGTGCTCCGGGTGCAAACAGGCTGGTGGCCGGAGTTTCGTATCCATAGGTCAGGCCCTTGGTGATTTCTTCCTTATTGACAGCGTATGCAATCGCCTGGCGAACCTTAAGATCGCTCAAAATTTCGCTGGACGCATTCAGAACCAGGTTCCGGGTCAGGGTATTTCCATCATTGATTGCGCCCTCGATCCCATCCAGAGAAAGAGCCTGATTATAGTCATCATAGCTGAGAAGGTCAGCACCGTAAATCAGGTCAACCTCACCAGTCTGTAATGCCTGAAGTCTGGAAGATGCCTCCGGGATATACTTTATGACAACTTCATCATAGTAAGGAGCTTCGCCCCAATAGTTTTCATTTCTGACAAAACGGGTGCAGTCACCGGAAATCATTTCTTCGCGGATGTATGGACCAGTGCCGACAACATCTGTGAATGTCTGGAAGTTTTCAGCTTCAAACACATTCGGGGACATCATACCAGCAACATTCTGGAAGCAGAAGTCATTGATATAAGAGAAGCAAGGGGCAGCATAATGAACGGCCACCGTGTATTCGTCAACAACCTCTACGCTTTCAATGTTGTAAATGCCCTTGATACCGCTAAAATTAGGGTTGGAACGGTCAAAGTCCAGAATTTCCTTTACGCTTTCCGCATTAAAAGCGGCTCCATCTGTAAAAGCAACATCCTGACGGAGCTTAAAGGTAAGGACAGTATTTGTCTCATCCCATCCCCATTCCTCGGCCAGTTCGGGAACAATTTCCCCGTCCTCATAGGCGACTAAAGTCTCATAGACCAGGCCACAGGCAATATTGTTTTCCTTGTTCATGGTCAGTGTCGTAAGGCTGTCCAATTCCTTAGCCGTGACGATCGTCAGTACCTTCGCTTCGTTTTCACCGCCAGTCTGCGTCTGATCGGAGGTATCATTCTGACCACAGCCGACCATAGACAGAAGCATACTCACGCCCAATACAGCGGCGAGAAGTTTCTTGTAAATCTGTTTCATGTTATCCTTGTCCTTTCTGGTTTGATAATTGATCTATTAGATAGCCTTGCTCGGCGATCCGTCCCTCCCGCATGATGATAATCCGATTTGCAATACGCATTGCGTCCTTTCTGCTATGCGTAATGAAAATGCAGGAGCTGCCGGATAGCTTCACAAAGTTCTCTACTAAAGTAAGTACGGCATCCGCCGAAATCAGGTCAAGCCCGCTGGTCACTTCATCCATGATTAAGTAATCAGGTTCCACGGCAATCGCCCGAAGCAAAGAGAGCCGCCTCTGTTCGCCGCCCGAAAGCTGACGGACAGGCGTTTCCAAAAGCCCATAATCCATGTGTACGGCATCCATCAAATCTAAAATATGTTTTTTTCTTTCGGCTCTTTTCTTATCAGTTAAGTTCACCAGTGCTTCTTCTACATTTGCGTATGCAGACCTGGCAGGATTTAAAGTGCCGGAAGAATCCTGAAAAACAGCCTGTATTTTTTTACGGTGCTGTTTCCATGTTCGATAATTCCAACAGGTTATATCTTCACCATCCAGTAATATTTTGCCAGAAGTTGGTTTCTCAATGCCGATCAGAAGTCTTGCCAGCGTGCTTTTTCCCGATCCGCTTTCTCCCTCAATAGCAAGACTTTCACCTTTACAAAGGTGGAGGTTGATGTCCGAAAGCGCATTAAAATCTCCCTGGTTCACATTATGATATACCTGATTTACATTCTGGATTACAATTTCTCCCATTTCCATTCACCCCGACTTTCCCTATGGCTCAACGCGGAAAATTGTTTCATCCAGTCTGTCTGCGGACTTGACAAGAGTTTATCCATCGTTCCATGCTCAATAATTTTTCCGGCTCCCAGAACATAAACGTTCTGACATAAGTTTTTAAGTGCGGCCACATCATGGGATACAAATAATATGCCTTTGTCCTTCATTTGCTCCTGCATGATGAGAAGCAATAAATCCCTGTTTTCTTCATCCAATGCAGCGGTTGGTTCATCGGCTAAAACATAATCCGGCGACATTCCCAATAAGATTGCCGCAGCTACTCGTTGTAGCATTCCGCCTGATAGTTCAGACGGATATGCACCCAAAATCCGATCCGTGTCTTTTAGATTTACGGAAACCAGTTTCTCTTTCGCCAGGTCAGTTGCTTCACTTGTATTCAAATGCAAACGATTGACAAAGGTTTCCCGCATCTGATAACCGATTTTTAATCGGCTGTCAAAAGCCGTCATAGGGTTCTGGGGGATAAATCCAAGCTTCTTTCCACAAAGCTCACGATGTGACTTGCGGGAAAGATGTGATAAATCTATATCGTCCAACAAAATTTTCCCGGCATCAATATGACAGCTTGTGTGAAGCATCCCCAAAATGCTCCGCAGCAAAGTTGTTTTTCCAGAGCCGCTTTTACCTGTAAGTCCAATCACATGGCCTGCAGGAATTTCCATAGATATGTCTTTCAGAAGGTAGCGGCCTGACCGTTCCTTGACATCTAACTGTTCAATTTTTAACATCACTCTGCCTCCTTCGTTGTCAACTGCCTGCCAATGACGTTAAAGCAGAGTGTCGATAAAATTACCGCCCCTATTGGATAGAGAATCATGGTCGGGTGAAGAACCAAAGCACCCCTTGCGTCTAAAATCATACTTCCCCAATCTACTACATTATCACCAAGCCCTAATCCAATAAAGGAAAATCCGGTAATAGCCAGAATCATATCCGCACAGGAAAGGCACAGAAAGCGAATCATTTCGGCAATCAAATTCGGGAAAATATGAATCAGCATGATTCTGAGCTTTGAAGCGCCGGAAGCGATTGCACACATGACATAAGCTTTTCCCATTTCCATGTCGGTACGGGTACGAACCAGTTTTATGTATCTCAAAATGTAAGACACAGTGAGCGCGACAAGAGTAGTTTTCGCTCCGCTGCCCCAGGCTCCAATAAACACAATTAAATACGCAATCGGGGGAATGGCTGTAACAGCGTTAATCAGGCCATCAATAAGTGCATTTTCTTTCATAATGGCCCGGCTTGTCACCATTCCGATAACAGTGCCAAGCAGAAAAACAATAAGAGAGCCTCCTAATACAATCCCCAGCGTTGTCCAGCCACCATAAAGAATCCGTGACAGAATGCAGTGCCCTAAAGCATCCGTACCAAACGGATATTCTGCGCTGGGATCAGCATATCTCTCCAACAAGTTTGATTTCATTGGATCGTTGGGTGCAAATAAAAATCCGGCAAAAAAGAAAATAATCACAAGGGTTGGAATGAAAATCGCACACCATTTCCGAAAACGCTTCGTTTTCATTTACGCCACCCCCTTTTTACGCCCGATTGCCCACTGCACCAAGTCAGCGGCAATGTTGCAAAGAGCAATCGCCAGCGCCAGAAAAAACACCTCGGCGTGTATCATGGGAGTATCGCGATCAAGCACATGGTTTACAATCAGATAACCAAATCCCGGAATTGAAAAAATGGATTCAATCACCGTTGCGTTAGCCAGTGCCAAACCAATGCTTTGTAAAAAGTTTGGAACTAAACCCATCGCTGCCCGCGGAAAAAAATGGCACAGCAAAAGCCTTTTTTCCGAAAGCCCACGGCAACGGGCATAAAATGCGTAATCCTCGTTGCTTTCATGCTCCAGAGCATCCATCAGAAGCGGCGTATAGAAAGAAGCCCCGAATACGCCAATGCAGATTGCCGGAGATATGTAGCTGAGTAGGGTTGTATTTCCTGCCACAGAAATTAATGACTTTTGAACAGCAAAATAATCCAGATAAACGGTTGCCAAATAGAAAGAGGGTATGGACACACCCAAAATGCACAAAAGCCTGACTGCCTTTTTCGGAAGTTTCCAGGGAAGTAAAAAGGCAATACAACTAACGATTACAATGAAAACAACCTGAAAGATAGATGCCAGAGCTACAATTCCAAGCGTTTTCGGAAAGGCTGTGGCAATATCCGTCCAAACATCATGTCCATTTGCCAAAGAAACGCCTAAATCAAAATGCAGTAAGTCCCATACCCAACGGCCATACTGGACAAGCAATGGTTTATCAAACCCCAACTGAATCCGAATCTTTTCAATCTGTTCCGCTGTGGGGTTTCCGATCATCCTCTTTGCATAAGCTGTGGCTGGATCAACGGATGACAGTCTCATCAGCAAGAAAGACAGTAGAGTTACAAACAATAAAGTAAATATCAGCTCAACCAGTTTCCGTAGGATATATTTTCTCATATCCCGTTTCATAATACCGACTCCTTCGCGGGTTAGAACAATCTAACCTCTATTCAAAAAAAAGAGCGTCTGCACGACGCTCTTAAATCATCTGCTAGTACAGATGATAGTATATTGTATCTGGTATTTTGCCGCCACTCTAAAAAGACCAAACATCCTCTATTTGGACAACTTTTTTCGGAACTCGGAAGGCAGTTCTCCAAATTCCTTTTTGAATACTTCGGAAAATTTACTTGGATTATCGTATCCCATTTTAGCCGCAATTTCTGTTATGCTGTCAGAAGTATCCCGAAGCAAGATCGTGGCAGCCTGCATACGATAGGATTTCATATAAGCATAAATAGAACACCCATAAACGCCCTTGAAGCAAACCTTCATTGAGGTAAGAGGAATTTCAAATTTTTCTGATAACTCCTGCAAAGTATAATGGTTGCGAAGATCAGCTGTCATATATTCCTGCATTTTCTTTATTGTTTGTACTTGATTTCTTGCAAAATATCTTCGTTCTTCCTGGTAATCCTGAAGCGAAACCTGATTCAGAAACATCAGCAATTCCAACACTTTCACTTTTAAATAGTAAACGATCATCCGAGGCTCCACCCGATAAAGTTCCGAAAAAATATGTTCAATTTCGCTTTGAGTTCTTAATACAATGCAGGTATCATTCTTGCAAAACTTATCTGCAATCGAAAAGACATCTATATTCAGACCTCCAATCACACTTTCTATCCGCTTCATAGTTTGATCTGCCGTAGGCAGATCAATGGTAATAGAAATGCCGTGATAATGCGACAACGGAAAGTAAGTTGATGTAGTTTCGTTTGTCAGGCGGTTAATTGCAAGATCGCCAGCACCGACATACTGATAATCTCCATTAGCAAATTCGCATTCAAAACGTCCCTCCCGGCAATGATTGATTTCAAGTACATCAGAGTGCGGAAGCTTGTTTTGATTCTGTCCATCGCTCATGTGAAAATCATTATAGAATAATTCAATACCCGGAAGAATTTCATAGCGAGTGATAACACCCTCCCCAGTTACATTTTTCATTCTGTAAATGGAGCAGCCATCTTCGCTGACAATTTTTTGAATTTCCGGGTCAAAAAAGTCTGTAAATTGCTGTTCGCTCATTTGTATTTTCTCCCTGATTAGCATAAGTAAACCACAGTTAGTATAGCATATTTTCATGGCCGCAGTCCATGGATGTTTTTTGAATTTTGAAGTATGCGTGTTGTTTATGTTACTGTTCAGGTGCGAACTTGATTAAGAAAAGCCGGTGGTGTAAACTGTAATCAGTCAAAACCACTGGCTCTTCTTAATCCAGAATCCTGGATACTCTATCAAAGAGGTTACTTTCATTTTGTCGCATCACAACCAGCATGCTCATGCTTTTACAGAGATAATCGTGGCTTTGGTTACTCCGGAAGGACACGACCTGCTTTTGCTTTCTTTTATAGTTGCGAAGCTGTCTCTCGGCTTCATTATTACTTGTCGGAACCCTTCTGTCATGCAGGAACATGAGATGGTTTTTCATCAGTTTGTCCATGCGTAGGTACAGGTTGTATCTGGTGTTAGCATATAAGTCCGGACAAGTGGCTCCGAAGAAATCGGAGTAATCATTCTCCTTATTGTATTGATTCACCTAATTATTTCGGATACTATTTCTCTGTAATCATATTTACTAACTTCTGAATATTGTTTACATCAGTAAAACATGTAAGATGATTTCCAGGAATCATAATAACAGTAACATCACCAATGCAATTTTCTCTCCAAAAATTTATAACTTCTTCACTTCGATGGAATACAATTTTCTCTGTATCTTCTGCTATAAATAAACGAATATCACCTAAATATGGTATAGGTTTATATATAGCTCCATTTGTACTTTGTTTGAATATATCAAATAAATAGACAAACATTTGAATTGGCATATTTTTCGATACACTGTTTATATACAGTCTTATTCTTTCCTCTTTCTCAATCTCCCGAAGACCATTTATGTATTCTTCTACTTTATTTTTAGATTTCTGTTCTATTCCTGTATATTTTCCAAATTTCTCATCCATATATTCATATAATTCCCGCTCATTTAATTGATATTCCGCCAACACAGGATACGTTATATTTACCATAGGTAAAAACATTAGTTCCATTACTACCTCATCCTCAATACTATATTTCCCTGGTATACTATCAATCAGAGAGACATCAATAACATCAACTCCCTTATCCATCATATTTTTTGCAACCTCAAAAGCTATCATTCCGCCAACACAATGTCCAATAAGTTGTATTTTATCATAGCCTAAGTCAAGTATAATTTTTGTATATTTATCAGCAACACTCTCATATAAATGCCCTGCATAAAAATCTAAATATTGCTTTACATTATTTAATGCTATACTAACAATAGTCCCCTTTTCTTCATTACATAGACCTTGTATAAATGGTAAAAATTCATCAATCGATCCCAAGCCAGCGTGGAAAATCACAACTAATTTATCTTCTTTCCCTTTTTTATGAATTTTTAGCTTGCCAAGTTCTTCCTCATTTACCTCAGCATCTTCATATCTGCTATTCACTTCTTTTTTTAAAATAATTTGATCTATGTATGAAACTATCTCACTCAAAGTCGGGGAATTAATCGTCTGTTTCAGCAATATATCAAACGGTACATCACATTGACTCCCACTTTCTTTTAAAAAATTTCGTATTTTTCCAACTGCTTGTGCCATAATCAAAGAATCTGCTCCAAAACTACGCAAATCCGAATCTGGTCTAATATCGCTTCTCTGTAGCAATTTACACCATATCTCTTTTATCGGAAAATAAGTAGATGAATCACTATTTATTGTGTTTTTCGTATCTGCCTCTTTTTTGCCCTCTACAATTTCTATATTTTTAAGATATTTTCTGTCAATTTTACCATTAGATGTTAATGGCAATTTCATTACACGTATATTGTATGGAATCATATATGCCGGAAGCATTCGTTTTAACTCATTTAATACATATAGGCTAAAATCTTCCGTAAATTCAGATGGCTGCGGTTCAACATATGCAATTACTCTTTTTTCTCGTCCCTTTTCTCTACACAAAACTGCAGCATATTTAACGGATTTAATTTTTTCTATATTAGCCTCGATTTCTCCTAACTCAACCCTAAATCCATTCAATTTTACTTGAGTATCACGCCGACCTAAAAATTCAATATTTCCATCTTCTAAATATTTTCCTTTATCACCTGTATCATACATTCTTTCTCCATTTACCATAATAAATGCTTTCTCGGTTAGTAGCGGTTCATTTAAATACCCTTTTGCCAATCCTATACCAGAAATGAAAATATCTCCAACAGCACCCAACGGGCATATTTCTTTTTTACTATCCAATACATAAACTTCTTGATTTGGAAGAGCTTTTCCATATGGTATACTTTTCCATTCATCAAAAAGGTATTCATATTCATAATATATTGACCAAATTGCTGCTTCTGTTGCTCCACCTAAACTAATTACCCGTGTTTTTTCCATACAAGCAGAGATTAATCTTTCTGGCAAAGTGAGCGGTATCCAATCACCAGACAGCAATGAGCACCTTATGTTAAACTGTTCCGTTCTTTTTTCATTTTCTCTGTATTCCAGAATCATCTGCATTATGGCTGGAACAGAATTCCATACAGTAATTTTTTGTTTCACTATCGTCTCAAATAAATAAGAAGGATCTGCAATTCTGTTTTCATCAGGTAAGAACAATTTTCCTCCTGCCGACAAAATTCCAAATATGTCATAAACTGATAAGTCAAAACTTAATCGAGATACTCCAAAAACTATATCATTAGTGGAAATATTCAGCATTTTATTTACATAATATATTGTATTCAATGCAGACAAATGAGAAATAGCAACCCCCTTAGGTTTTCCCGTACTCCCAGATGTAAAAATAACATACGCTATGCTGCTATTGGGGACTTGCGGAATTTGTTTTGTAATTATTTCATTGTTTTGTTTGTCTGCATAAATGTACTTAACATCTAAAAACATTAACTCTATCTTGCTACAACTACTTATCAAAACATATTTTATTCCCGCCTGTTCAATAATTTCATTTATGCGTTTCTTAGGTTGTTGAATATCTATCGGTACATATGTGCATCCGTTCATTAAAACGCCAAGAACACTTGCTATTTGATAGTTTGATTTTGGCATAAAAATCCCCACAAGATCTCCTGGAATGCACCCTTCCTGTTGAAGTTTATTTTGAACGAACCAGCTTTTTCTTACTAATTTACTGAAAGACCATATTTCATTTTCATCTTGAACTGCTTCTTTTTCGGGACATAATTCTGCCATTTCCAAAATAGAAGAATACAACAAGCCACTCGGCAAATCATATTTTTTCTTACTAATTTTAATGTTTTTATTTAATATAGCAGTCACCTTTTCTACATTCCAATTTTCTGCGTCAATCAAAAAATTGCAAATTAAATCTTGAAACATTAAAAACATTTCATCTATAACCTCAGGCAAAAAAATTCCTTCTCGCACATCCCAATTTATTAATAACTCATCGTCCTGATCAAACACTTGACAATCAATAAACACCTGTGGAGTTTGAGAAATACCATTTTGATAATATTTACCATGGTAACCTTCTTTCTTAGTATTCCGGATCACTCCAATTCCACTAGTAAATACATATGGCATGATAATATTCTCTTTGCCTTGAGACAATTCACGTAATACTTCAACACCAGAAAAAAACTTATGTTCCATATCTGTTAATAATTGTTGCTGAATTTGTTTCACGTATTCTCTAAAACTCTTCTGAATTGAGAAATCAACTGCCAACAAATTTATTGAAGTAAAATCCCCAACAATATTATTTACTTTGCTTTCATAACTGTTTCTATTTAAAGTCGTTAAATTCATAACAAATTTTTTGTTGGTACTCCATTTTGAAATAACCATAGCGTATGCAGATAAAATAACAGCAGAACTTGTCAATCCCATCTTACTAGAAATCAATTGTATAGTTTTCCACTTGTTTTTTTCAACAACAAATTTGTATCTTTTAAATATAACATTTTTATCAATATTCTCAACAGCATTAATAATAGGGAGATCCGGTTTTTCAGGAAACTCAGCTAAGCGTTCTATCCAATATTCACGATCAGAAAAATATTTTGGTGTATACTTCTTTACTTTTTCACAGTATATATAATCACTAAAATTGTATTCAATTCTAGGTAATGAAGCCGTTGGATTTTGATATAACTTTTCAAATTCGTCTATTAATATCCATATGCTTGCCCAATCCGCTATCATAAAATCGATAGAAATACCCAGAATAGCCTTATTGTGACCAGATACACACCCTATATCAAACATAGGCCATTTTGAAGCATCATATATTTTATGTCCTAATTCAGTTTGCAAAGTTTCTTGCGTATATGTTATGTTGCGATTTGTATACAACGTATACCAAGGAGTATCTCTTAAAATTTTTTGAATTCCTGTATCACTAAAGATTACTCGCAGCATAGGATGTCGATTAATTAGAATATTCCACACTTCCTCTACACGCTGAGAATCCAATTCAGAATACTCAACCTCCATATAAATGTGGCACGCTGCATTTCCATATTGAAAAATATTTTTTCTTCCAATCAAATACGCAGACTGTACATCTGTTAATGGAAAACTGTCTCCTTGCTTTCCTTTCCATAGTTTTTCTGGATGCTCGGTACAATTAATAATTGTCAGAAGTTCATTTTTACATTTTCTTATTTCCTCTATGACTTCATTTGTCATAATTCCTGACGGCGCTCTATATTTTATTTTTCCATCAACATTACTAAGTTTTACTTTCTTATCCTGCAATTTTACAAAAAGTTCAAAAGCCTTTTTTAAATTATTTGCATCCATAGCGTATTATTCCTTCCTTATAATAAATAACTTTTGATTTAATGGTGCTAATGGACTAGTATCACTTGGCACTACCACTAACTCTCTTTCACTTATTCCGCAACCCCAAAAAACTTCTTTCCATTCCTCCATTTTCAAAAAAGTTTCATTACATACTTCCCTTGCATCTGTTGGCCGGCTCATCATAAATGATTGTGATAACATTAACTCATAATTCTCTCCCACTGGCTCAGCAATAAGAGCAATACCGCCATGTACTAAGCTGCATATGATTTGTCTCATAGAATAATCCGTATTGACAGCATTATTCATCATTCCAGCAGCTATGACAATGTCCACACTCTCTTCAGCAATTCCCTGGTCACTTAAGTTAGAATCAATATTTATCACCTTATACTCTAATTCTTCTTTTCCCTGGTACTTTTGAGCAGCAAAATTGAGAAAATATTTTGTAATATCAGAATAAATATATGCTATTTTTTTAGTTGAATTTTCAAGAACCTTTAATATTCTGTCTGTTGTTGCTCCTGTTCCTGCTCCCAATTCTAATATCCTAATTTTATCTTTTTTAGTATGTTCTATAGCGAATGAAAGAATCTTTTCTATACAATATGCAAGATATTTTTCCATTAAATTTTCTCTATAGAAACAATTAGCTAACTCTATTGTTCCTTCCGGAAACAATAATAACGCAGCATTCATTTCTCCTGATAACAAAGCTTCCATTTTTTCAATATGTTTTAAATAATAATTAATGACATGTTCTCCTGATAATTTTCCAACCCACTTATCAGACACAATTTTCCAATTGTCTTTCTCACATATACTTGTATTTTTCTTTTTCCATTTAATTTTCCCAGCATTACATTCTATATATCCATTTTCACTTAAAGCATTAAGCCACCTTTGTAAAATATGCATATTTGAATCTGCCACCTTTAAGCAACTTACAATTTCTGTTATTGATATATTCTCCTTCTCCCCAGTCGCCTCGTACAGTTTGTATGAAATAGACTCCAAACATGCGATATTCATTATATGTTTTGCTTCTTCAACATAACCATATGTAATATCTGGTTCCAAATAAAAGTCAATATTGTTTGCAGTTTTTTTGATTTCTAGTGAATCATTTAAAAAGGTGTTTTTTTCTTCAAAAAAATCTAAAACATAGTTATTTAAATCAACTGCATGATTTGCATTTTGATACAATCTTGGGTAGCCAATCTTTTGAGTTATAAGCCCCCATATACTGGGAATTACAATTTCACTTTGAATTTTCCGACGATATTCCGTCATTTTTTCAAAATAAATATTATCTATAAATTCTTTAATTTCTTTTTTTATAGCATCTATCCATTTTTTGCAAAAAATATCTTTATAGCTCAACTCACTTTCTGACTCATACCAGTACATTTTACTGTCAAATATCCTCTGATCTAATTCATCCCCCTTCTTGATAAATAAGTCATGAGCAGCTCGAAATTGCGGTTTCCAAATAATCGGTCCATTAACATCAACCATGAAAAGCATTCCTTCCGATGTATAAATATTTATCTGTTGTAAATAATAGCAATAACTATCAGAATCGACTGTATTTACAGAATTATATACTTTAATACTCAACGGTATATCGTTAATACTACCTGAAGCAATAAAAAAATCTTGATTTTGTATCCAAAAATTTTCAATCGAAAATCTTGCCTTTTCCCTGAAAATTCTCAAAATATTGTCCAGTAGACTATATATAACTTGATTAGCACAAGCACATTCTATTGACAATATTTCATTTTTCCTCAACAGCCCTTTAGAGCACTCAATGTATTTATGAACAGTGTCCATGTACTTATAAAAATTTGCTACATGAAAAAATACCCCCTTCTCAATTGAACATTTTACACATTTTTTCATCTCGTCTATATGAATAGGCTGTTCAATGAATACATGAATACCTTTAGACAAAAATTTTAATGCCAGTTCACTTCCATCACCTCCCATTACACCCGTTCTGACAGCAATAAATACAATGTCTATATCCTCTGGGATTTTATCTATCGATGTATATAAATTAACATTATATTTTTCAGCACATAGCCTTGATCGTTCACTTCCATTAGAAAAAATGCCTATGAATTCCACGCACTCTTTCATCTTACTAATAGCATCTATATAAAATTGTCCAAACTTACTACCACATACAAGTGACTTTAATTTTCTCATTTTCTCACCTTCTCAATAAAATAGGGACAAGTTACACTCCTCAATATCTAATACTCGTAATTTGCCCCTAAAAATGCGAGCTATTTTTCATTATGAAATATACTAAAAAACAGATTTGACAATGTTAAATTTCTCCACACTCCATCTCGATATCTTCCATAATGACATTTTGTCTTACTAAATCTATCTTTTGAGCCAATAATTTTATCGTAACATTTTCAAAAATATCACTAATCATAATTTTACAGCCAAATTCTTTCTGAATATCTGAAATCAATTTGGTTGCTATTAATGAATCACCACCTAAAACAAAATAATTATCTTCAGTCCCTAAATTTTCATAACCAAACATTCGTTTCCAAATATCCAAAAGTTTTTCTTCTGTCTCCGTTACTGCTTTTGAAAATCTGATAACCGAAGTTTCTTCTTTAAAATCTTCCCGTAATTTTTTCCGGTTAATCTTTCCATTGGACAATGTTGGAAGCTGTGCCATAAAATGATAGTTTTGGGGAACCATATACTCCGGCAGCTTTTCCGACAGATATTCCCTAAGTGCTCCATCATAATAGGACAAGACAGATGCCTGCTGCCTACTGCAGCATATACATCTCCCATATTCTTCTGTTACAACAATGTCCTGGCCTAATCCTGCCTCTGATAAGCATTCTCTCCACAGCAGACAATCTGGGGTAACCATCCCCGCTTCTTTTCTCTTGTCCCGAATATCTGCGAAACCATTTTCCAAAAAAGTTGCTGTAAGCTCCTGAAGATATGTCCTTACCACAAGATCTGTCATTAACAATATCCCATTTGGCTTCAGTAATTCCGCTACTTTCTTTACCGCATCCACAGCGTCAATATTTCTATGCAAAGCATTTACCGATATCACGACGTCATAACTATGCAGAGCCATCTGCTGCTTGTCCATGCTTTCTTCCAGATTCAGCATTTCAAACTCGACTCTTTCATATCCCGCAAGCTCTTTCTCCGCTTCCTGCAGAAAATATTTTGAAGAATCCACATATGTATACGCCACACTTACATCTTCCAGCACATTTAAAATCTGTCTTGTAATTGCAGCATCCCTTGTCCCAATCTCTATAATCTGGAGTGGTTCTTTCCTGCGCCCTTCTATCAGAAGTTTTAATTCCTGCACCAGTCTTTCCACGGTCTCCTCGTAACCCGGAATCCTCCGAAGCAACATATTCGGAGCCAGCGCCGAATCTTTCTGGTAAAATACATCCAGCGGAACTTCATTCCCAGTAACCATATGCTTCAGATACGGCTTCAGTTTCTTAAAATACGTTTCCGCATCTCCAGCTTTTTCCGGTACAGCTACTTCCTTCCCGGTACGCGATAGTCTGCCGTCCTCTTCTCTCAGGATTCCTTCCTTCTTTAAAATTTCCAACCATCTTGCCACAGTATTCTTCTGTGTTTCCGTAATGCTCCCTTTTTCAAAAATTTCCTTCTGCGAAAGAACTTCCTTCTCTGATACAAAAACGCCTAACTCTATGAGTGTCTCCAGCATAAGCTGTACACATCTCTGGTCTGCATAGGCAAGGAAATTTTTGTATGCTGTCTTCCGTTCCTGCTGCATCTGCCAATTGCTGACATCATCCTTCAGTTCTTTCCAGCCCCCGCCAAAGATATCTGTGCCGTACAAATACGTTGTAACTTTAGAATCTTCCTGCAGCGGCGCTCCGATATAAGCAGCCAGCGTTTTATTGCCATGACCATCACTAACTGTATCAACAACTGCATGAGCCACACCCGGAAACTCCTGAATAGCATGTTCAATTTCTCCCAATTCAATCCTGTGTCCACGGATCTTTACCTGATGGTCTTTTCTTCCCAAAAATTCAATTGTCTCATCATCCCAGATTCTTCCGAGATCACCGGTCCGATACCATCTTCCATACTGATCTGTGATAAATTTCTGCCCCGTAAGCGCAGAATCTCCCCTATATCCTTTTGCTACACCAAAACCGCCAATCCAGAGTTCGCCTTCTGCCCAGTAAGGGCAATCCCTTCCATACTCATCCACAACACGATATGCCTGATATCTGAGTGGCTTTCCATAAGGAATAGATTTCCAGTTTTTCGGCATCGGCAGGGTAACATTCTGATAATTGGACCAGATACTTGCCTCTGTAGCTCCTCCCATAGCGACAAACTGGCAATCCTCTGTCCATGCCGCAACCCTCTGCGGGAGATCCATCCCAATCCAATCTCCGGAAAGCATAACCGCCCTGATCGGCAGTTTCTGTTTCATGGATTCCGCCCGTATCAAAAGCATATCCAGAAGCACCGGCACTGAATTCCAAACGGTAATCTGATATTTCAACACTTGTTCCAGCCAGTAATCCGCATTCCTTCTCTCCTGCTCTGGAAGCAATACCAATGTTCCTCCTGCGCCTAGAATTCCAAAAACATCATATACCGACAGGTCAAAATCCATAGCTGATACAGCCAGCGCCCGATCTGCACTTGTCACATGGTACTTTTCATTAATATCCTGAACCGTATTCCATGCGCTTTCATGCGCAATCTCTACACCCTTCGGAACACCTGTAGAGCCTGACGTCATGATGATATAGGCGCTGTCCTTCGGCGACACCTCTGGCAGTCTCACATTTTTCTGTCCCTCTTCCATACCTTCCATCACAAGGATTTCCGTACCTTCCGGCCAGTCCAGTTTTTCGGATAATTCCCGATTCGTGACCACATAGCGGACTCCCGTCTTCTCATGGATTAACGCTCTCCGATCTTTAGGCTGGCTTAAGCTGACCGGAAGGTATGAATTTCCGGAAAGCAAAATTCCTAATGCCGTCTCGATCTGTTCTATCCCGCGCGGCAGGGTAAGTGCAACCGGGACTCCCTTAATATCCTTTTCTGAAATCCCTGCCGCCACTGCTGTCGCCCGTGCTTTTAATTCCCCATAGGAAACCGATCTTCCGCTTCCCGCATCAATAAGCGCAATATCTTCCGGGCAAACTTCCGCATGGTTCATAACAGCCCAATGCAGGCATTCCACACGCTCCGGCACTCTTGTACGCGCTGTATCTTCAATTTCTCTTTTTCTTTTTTCAGGAAGCACATCAAATCGCTGATTCCAGTCCTTCTTTCCCAATTCATGCAGAAGATTCTCAAAACACTCCAGCATATCCGGGATCATATTCTCCGGGAATAACTTATCCACGCTGTCCCATGTAAGCTGTACGCCATTTTCATCTTCATAACTCTGGAAGTCATTCCACACCTGCGGCGTTTGGGAAATCATATAGGAAAACTGCCCCAGTTCTTTCCGGAACGTATCATTTACCAACGGCGTTCCCAGATTGCAGGCAAAAACAACCGGCGCCACTGCCGATGCGTCTCCATACATCTGTGCAAGGTCTCTCTGGACTTGCACGCCGGAATATGCCGTATACTTCATATCCTCATGGAGCTGCTTCTGAATCCTGTCTAGCAATTCTGCAAACGTCGGATTCCCTTCGCAGTCAATCTCCAGCAATAACAGTGTAGTGAAATCTGCTATCACGTCTTCCAATCCCTGCTGCTCTGTTTTCCGGTTAAAAAATGGAATATTAATAAGGAAACGATGATTCCTGCTCCACCGTTCCAAAACCGTCGCATATGCAGTAAGAAGAACCATTGCCGGAGTTGTCTGGT
Organism: Blautia sp. DFI.1.216; assembly: GCF_020594215.1. Lineage (NCBI taxonomy): Bacteria > Bacillati > Bacillota > Clostridia > Lachnospirales > Lachnospiraceae > Blautia > Blautia sp. DFI.1.216. Next base: position 39,315 of record NZ_JAJDML010000022.1, on the reverse strand, counting down.
ATTCCTTTGCCCGTACTTGCAGATGAGCCCACTCTTCCTTGCCAATCCTTACAATCCTGCGGTTGAATACAGTCTTTGTCACTTCCTGCGGCCGTTTTGCCAGTGGCAGGCCTGGCCCTTTCGGCAAATGCTCCAAGCGTTTTTTCCAGTATCCTTCTGCATTGTTTCTCTCTTCCTTATCTTCCTCTTTCTGCCGTTCCAGATAAGAAGCAAAATTCCACCCTTTTGATTCTGCCGGAAGGCTTTCTCCGCGATAGGCAGCCGCCAAATCCCTCAATAAGATCTGCAAACTCTGTACATCGGCAACCAAAAGTGCCATATCCACGTGCATGCGTGCCCTATTTTCAGGAAAAAGCGTAAGCTCTATTCCTGCCACTTCGCCTTCCTCGATCTTTAGCTTCCGATGGGATAAACGTTCTCTGACAGATACTGCCATTGCCTCTGCTTCCTCAGATGACATCCGTGAAAAATCATGAACCTTTATTTTTTCACAATACGGCTTATCCAGGATTTTCTGTGTCCCATCTTCCAAAAAGCAGGCACGCAGCATGGGATGATGATACTGCAGCACATTCCATGCTTTTTCCAGACGCTCCGGATCTATATTTCCCCCATCAAACTCTAAATACGCATGACAGTCTATTCCTCCAAGAGCCTGTTCTTCATCCCTGCCAACCCAATATGCATACTGTACGTCTGTTAAAGGAAACGGCTGTTTCATATCCTTTTCCGGCGTTATCTTAGATTTTTGCGCCCGTTTTTTGCCCGCTTTTTTCTTCATGCTGCGCTGGATCAGCGCCCACCAGCCTTCAAGGGTAGGATTTTCCATCAATGAACCGAATGAAACCTTAACCCCCTGTTTTCTCCACTGGTTTACCAGACGCATGATCGTCAGGGATGAAAGCCCAAGCTCCAGCAGATTTTCGGAATCCCCCAAATCTCTGGCTACCGGCAGCTTTTGTTTGATCTGTTCCTTTATCTCTATATATTCCATGATTCTGTCTCCTTCTATTTTTCCTGCGCCATCCGTTCTAATGCTTTCTTATCTATTTTTCCTACGCTGGTCAGCGGCCATGTCTCTACCCGTTCTATCTGATCCGGCATTTTATACGCCGCAACGCCTATTTCCCGCAGGAACCTGTGGATTTCCTGCAAATCGATCCCGGCTTCATCATCGGTCACAAGGAATGCACATATCCGGTTTCCAAGGGTTTCATCCGGAACGCCGACAACGGCTGCCTCTTTGATTTTCGAATGCCTGCAAAGGTAAGCTTCAATCTCTGAAGGCATGATCTTTTCTCCGGCGCGGTTAATCTGCTCTTTGATTCTCCCGCCCAAACGTAACCTTCTGTCTTTCGTCCACATAGCTTTATCGCCCGTCCGGTAAAACCCGTCCGGCGTAAAGCTCTTTTTATTTGCTTCCTCCGCCATATAATAACCATCAATCGTATACGGGCCTCTGGATAATAATTCCCCAAAAACTCCTTCCGGTACGGCCTTATCTTCTTCATCCACAATCTTCACTTCATCCGCAGGAGACACCGGAGTTCCCTGACATCTTGCGATCAGGGAACCTTCATCCTCCGGGCTAGTAAAGGACAGTAGCCCCTCCGCCGTACCAAATACCTGCATCAGTTTACACGGCCATTCTTCAATGATCTTATCCGCAAGGGAATCTTCCAGCATTGCGCCGCCCACCTGCAAAATCCGCAGGCTGGATATATCATAATCTTCATCCCATTCCAGCATTTCCATGCACACAGTAACCATAGCAGGAACCAATGCCGTTATCGTGACACCTTCCTCTGTAATTGCGTCAAGGATATCATCCGGGCTGGTCGCAGACGCAAGCACAACTTTTCCTCCCACGTCCAGCGTGCCTAAAAGCCCCGGGCAGCATAATGGGAAATTATGAGCTACCGGAAGAGACGCCAGATAAACGTCACTGCTATCCAAGCGGCATCTCTTCGCGGACATGCGGGCATTATACATATAATCCGTATGGGTGCGCGGAATTAGTTTCGGAACCCCTGTCGTCCCGCCGGACAGCAAAAGCACCGCCGTTTCATACCCATCCACAGCCGGAAATGCTCCATTTTCTCCACACGTTTCCGCAATCATTCCACTGATATCCCCGGATTCGCTATCTACAAATATATGCCGGATACATGAATATTTCTCTTTCATCGCATTTGCCATCGGCACATATGAAAATCCCAGATATTTCTCCACCACAATATAAGCGGCCGGCTTTGCCAGTTCAATAATTCCTTCCAGTTCCGCCTCCCTGTGGGCCGGCAGCATCATGATTGGCACCGCCCCAATCTTGGAAAGAGCAAAAAACACGATCACAAAAGAAATCCTATTCGGAAGCTGCACAAGCACTTTGTCTCCCTTTAAAATCCCTTTACGCAGAAAAGCTGCCGCAAGACAATCTGCTTTTTGCTTTAATTCCATATAACTGATCTCGTCTTCGCTGTCCGTGACCGCAGTTCTTTCTCCATATTTTTCCGCCCACTTATCAAGCTGCTCTCCAAAGCCGCATCGTTCCCATCCTTCCAGATGCTCGTATTTGCTCATATCCTTCTTATAACTCATTTGATTTGTCTCCTTTCTTATGCGCCGCCACATACGCAGCATATCCCTCAATCTTTACTGGATACAAATGCCATCCCTGGCCTTTCCTGCCTTTTTCTGTAATTTCCCCGTTTCTGACAGAGAAGAAATCCATTCCTCTTCCCAATCCAATACCGATCGCTTTTACATACGCTTCTTTCGCCGCCCAATACTGGAAAAACAGTTCCGGTCCCTCATTTATTACATCTTCCGCTTCTTCTGCCGTATAGAAATTCCCGGCTATCTCCCTGTAATCCGGGCATCCTGCCATTTCCTGCACATCCACTCCGATATCCATTCCGACAGCGAATCCCTCCAGTATGAATTCCCCCGAATGCGAAATATTAAAATTGACTGTCTGCTTTCCTGCGATTTCTTTATGATAAGGCTTACCCAGTTCATTGACAGAAAAATCAACTGTTTCCACATCTAAGTATCTTTTCAAGAGAATTCGCACGATAAGTTTCCCGGCAATATAACGCATCCTGTCTTCAGGAAAGCGGAACTTTCCGGCTTGCTCCGACTCCTGCTCACTCAGGATATATTCATGATTCTTCCAGAAATCTGTCATTTCCGGCCAACAGATGCACCATATATGTATCTCATTTTCACGGATACGAAGTTTGTCTGCTGACAGAAATTCCTTCTCCCCGCATCGTTTAACCTCCATTTTTCATTCCCTGAAGCCGTCTCTCAACCTCACTTATTACTTCGTCTTCGTAATCCCGCAGATAAAAATGCCCTCCCGGAAATATTCGGTAGTCAAAATCATTATCCGTATACTTTCCCCATTCACAGATTGCACTCTCATCCGCTTCACCGTCCTTTTCTCCGCCAAATGCAGAGATAGGTGTATGCAGCACTACTCCCGCTTTATCATAATACGTTTCATCCATGGTAAAATCCGCCCGCAGCATAGGCAGAAAGAAATCCAACAATTCCTGATTCTCTAGTATCTCTTTTGGCGTCCCTTCAAATCTTCCCAGTTCCCTCTTAAACGCTTCATCCGGAAGATGATAGATTGGCTTCGGTTCCGGAATGCTGGGAATCCGGCTGCCGGAAATAAACAGGTATTTCGCTCTATATCCCTCTGCCTCCAATCGCTTTTCCAGCTCATAGGAGATCTTCCCGCCCATACTGTGCCCCCATAAGGCATACGGTCCGTCCACAACCTCTCTTACAGCCTCTTCCAGATCATCTAACATAACCGGCATATCTATATACGGTTTCTCCATGATCCGTTCTTCCCTTCCCGGAAGCTGGACTGGACATACCGTTACTTTTCCCTGCATCTTTTTCGCCCACTGATTATAAGCAGACGCGCCGCCTCCTGCAAACGGCAGGCAGAACAAGGTTATTTTCTCTTTGTTGATATTTTCTGTATTTTTTATCAATTTCAAATTCACTTTTATATTCCTCTTGTATCATGTTCTTTTTGTTCTGTTTATCATCCTTTTGCAATACGCTTTTCCCAGGTATTTCTTATTCCTATCACGGATTAGTTCACTCTAACTCTTTATCAAAAAAAATTTTGGTCCATCCTAATATTAAACCAGACGCCAAAACAATATGCGCTACCATAATCCCGTTTACGATCAGGGAATATCCAATCACAGAAAAAACACCTGCTATCGCGCATTCAATAACTAAAATTACCCTCGCGCGCATCCCATAAACTTTTTTCTCTTTCGCATCCAACTTCTTGCTGCTGGCATCTACCGGCGCCATGATAAATATAACGCCAACCGCGACAAACCATATGATCCGCATTTGCCATATTACAGCCGGAGCAGACGCCAGATACAGACTGCATAGAAGGACAAGGATACCGGAAACAGCCATGCAGCCCCCTGCCTTTTCCAAATGAATCCCTCCGGCATACTGCCTTAAAACAGTAAAGGGCAATAAAAAGACTATCATCTCCATCCAATTCCCCGTTATGATGCCAAGTATGACGATGATAAGGTATATTACCACCCTGCCCAGCAGTACGCCGTAAGCATATTCATACAGCCTGCGGTCTTTCTCTTCAAGAATCCCATTCCTGCTTTGTAGTTCAAAAAGCCGACCAGCCATTTTTTTCCACACTAGAATTTCCTCATTTTCTTAACTTCTTCCGGCTCATCTTCCTGATAGTACAGCCAGTTGCACGCCAGATTTGCCGTATACGCCGTCAAGCAGAGTGCAAGACAGTTTACAGCTCCAAGCAGTTTGATTCCCAGGTTTTTTCTGATTATTTTTTTCATAGTTACAAAGCCTCCTTTTTTCCGAAAGTTTACACAAAAATCGCCCTCTTTTCAATTACCGCGGCAAAAACGGTAACTTTTTGGGCGATTTTTGCACGTCCTTATTTGATTGTAAAGATCAGCTTAACAGAGAACTCCCGTTCTCCTGCCTCCACTCGCATAATTCCCGCATACTTTTTAACCAGTTTTCCAACCGTGTGCAGTCCGATCCCGTGACTGTCCGCGTCTCTTTTGGTGCTTATGTACCTGTCCTTGTCCTTTAACAGAGGGACGACATACCCATTGCAAAATTCCATGACAAGGAAATGCCCCGCATTTCCCATATACATCCTGCATTCCACATATCTGCCATCTTCTGTCTTTTCTGCCGCTTCCAGTGCGTTATCCAAAAGATTCCCTACGATCGAGATCAAATCCAACTCTTCCAGAAAATCCAGTCTGAGATCATTACCCAGGGTAATCCTATAGGATATATCCTTAGATTCTGCAAGAAATTTTCTTTCACATAGGATGCTGTTCAAGATCGGATGCTCACAATATACACTTTTTTGAAGATTCTGAATCCGGACGCCTAAATGTTCCATGATGTCCTTAACCTCTTGATTCTCTCCTTCTTCTATCAAGCCGGCTACTGTACAGATAAATTTATTTATATCGTGTAAGAATGCTCTGTTATCCTCATTAACCTTATTCATATACTGCAGATTGGCAATCTCCGCCCTGCTTTTCTGGTATAGCCGGTCCATCTTCTTCACTTCTTCTGATTTTTCTACAAACCTGTCAAATACTGTGAAAATGAAGATATTCGTCATTAACAGAAGCGAAGCTCCTACCGGAACCATGACCCTGTTCATTCCTTCAAAAGAAGTGTGCGAATAAAACATACATCCTAACATAACGATCGTTGCGGTTGGCAGCATGAGCAGCACTGTAAATGTTTTATTTTCAATCGTCAGATAATCCCTTTTCCTTGTTACCTGATTAATGCATTTAATAAACAGAAATGTCATGGTACTCATCAGCAGGAGTGCTAATGTCTTTTCTGTTTCAGTCCTGAAGCCCTCGGACGCACCAGTCACGCCATATGCATTCGTAAGTGCCGCAAAGAGAAATTCGGGAATAATTGCCAGCACATAATAGCAGCATACCGTAACCAGCTTCTTCCATATATTTCCCCGGAACACAACCATAGACGCGATCATATAGATTACCGGAATCATTACCATATTAAGTATTGAGGATTCCAGGCGGTTGGTTCCGAACATTGCCAGTGCTGCGATACAATATACGAGAAATTTTTCCCAGAATCTTTCTCTTCTGTATGGGAGTATGTTCTTTTCCAAGTCCTCCAACAGACACATCTGAAGAAGACAAATCAAATAATCTCTTATTATCATACCATGCCGTTCCTTTCCCCAAGAAATGTTATCAGTGCGTCGGCAAACTGTCCTTTTCTCGACCTCGAAACATTCAACTGGATTCCAAACGACAGCAACGCAACGTTCTTTTCCAATCCTTCCACTTTTGCCAAATTCACAATATAGCTGTTGTGTGCATACTCAAATCCCCTTCCGGCCAGACGTTCATATAAATCGCCTAAAGATTCCTTACAATGCATCTCATCTATCTCCCCCTGCCTAGCAACGTATATAGAGCAACCCCTTTTCGCCAGACAGATATATAAAATGTCTTCCGTATAGATACGAATTACTCTTCCCGCTGATGTAACCGTCACGGAAGAATCTCCACAGTGCAATTTTACTTTTGATAAAATTGCAGGGATTTCCCTTTTTAGACTTCTGTCATGCAAGTCTTTCATAATATACCGGAACGGCTGCCCAATATTGATGCTGTCTGAAGTCGGTTCAAAGTATCCGGAGCAGAACACCAATATCGCTGCCCTATTGTATTCCCTCAGCTTCAGTACCGATTTATTCCCATCCAATCCGGGCATACGCATATCCATAAAGACCAAATCATGCAAAATATCAGCATTTTTCAGTAGTTCCTTTCCTGACTCGTATTCATAAAACCGTATCTCGCTCTTAGGAAGAATCCCTTCCGTTTCTATAACCTTCTCTATTTTCTCCCTGTAATTTTTATCATCATCGCAAATTGCTATTTTATACATCTATGTCCTCCTAAGTTAGTTTCCTCTAACCCTCTTTCATAAAAAATCCATCCTGCAGAATCTGAATCCTATGAGCATTTACTCTTCCTATAGTTCGGGTTCCAAATCTGCAAAGATGGGATCAGCAAAAAATTCCTGTATTGTGACATCCAATCCATCGCATATCTTTTTTATTGTAACTACGCCAGCATTCTTACTCTGACCATACAAAATATTCTTTAATGTTGAAGGAGGAACGCCAGAACATACCGCCGCCTCATTCACTGTGATATCTTTCTGATTAATCAGATCGTTTAAACGATATATGACCGCTGTTTTTATATCCACGGTATCGACCACCTTTTTTTCTTCTATTTTATATAAATCGGCTTTAAAAGGTCGCCCATATATAGTCTTTTTGATCTATATACGATATTTTTTTAACAGTTTTTCTTATTCTAGCAGAAATCCGCTAAATTTCTATATTTTATTAGATACATGAAACCCTGTGAGAACATTTCTGATCCTACGCAGGGTTTTCCACTTTGTTATAAAATTTTTATATTTTGCAGTATGCTGGATCGGAGTTATCATTCAACTTTCCTTCTGCTGCCGATTGTAAAAACATATTTTTACGAATAAATATTCAGCAGTTCTTCCGGAGAAAGCAGTGTAATCCAAAAGGAAAGAAAATCCTTTTTATTCCTTGTCACAATCGCATCACACTGATTCTCCTTCGTACAAGTTGCAAGTAGGCAGTCTTCAAAATCAGATACTCTCTGCAAATAAGCAGGCAGCACATCTTCGTTCGTCACTGTCAGCACTTTTGCTATGTCCAAAACGGAGCCAAGTGCCTTTCTATAAATTTATACCGTTCTTACATCCCGATCAGCTCCTCTCTCCAGCTCATCTTTTCCCTGCTTTTCTTGGATTTTTCTCTTATTGATTTCCAGTCGTTCATGAATAGATGGCTTCTTTGCCTTCGTAGTTGCTTTATTCTTTTCTGTTTGCATACTCGAAACTACCTTTTTCACAGCTTTGTCATTATCCCCTTTTGTCACATTCGCTGCTCTTGACGCTTCTACTCTGCTGTCCTGCTTTTCTGCAACCTGCCGTTCCTGCTTTTCCTGCACACTTTTTTCTTCCAGACTGCAAAAGCTCTGCAAATATGGCAGCACATGGTTCTGCATATCGGTCAGATCTTCCATACACTTCTGAAACTCTTCATTTCCCTTGTTTTTCAGATAACCAATCCAGCTTTCATCCGTAAGTTTCAGTTCATTTTGGAGTTTCAGCTGACTTAAAATACCGCCATTTCCTGTTCCAATATCTATTTTCCCTTTGAAATGTTGCAGCATTTTATCGCCTTTTTCCGCATAATATATAGTAAAAAACATCTGGGCTGTTACCATCGGCTCATCCGTCCTCGGATTACGGTCTGCGTACCATTCCTTATCCTTCTGTGCAGTACGGGAATCCAGATCTGAGAGCTTCTGACAGCGTGGTTCCATCAGCTCTCGCTTTTCACAGTAATTCACATACACCATCGGCTCTGTTTCTTTGGATATATCTGGTTCGTAGGATTTCAGCCGTTCCAGCAAAACACCTGCCCACACGGACTGCTCACAGTCTTCTTCAATCACATCCTTCAGAAAGGAAATATAAGAACCAACATTTCCACTTTGCAGATCCAGCATGACTTCCTGTATGGTATCCTGCCCTGGCTCTACATGGTCCCGATAGTCATACGGATCGAAGTCTTCCGCAATCTCATCCAATGCTGCTGCCAGTTCTTCTGTTGTCATTTTTTTCGGATACATTGCCTCACGCACATCCTGAATCGGGATATATTTATAATCAGGCAATGCTTTATGAATCTTCTCCAAACCTTCACGCACCACCGGCTGATCTTTTAAAAACCGCACATTATCCAAGAAGTCGCCGTGTATCGTTGTTCCCATTACAATCAACAGTTCTGTTTCATCAAACAAGCTATCCTCCGGATCACGATAAATAATCCCCATTCCACTGCCTTTATAAGCGTTTTCCGGATCTTCTCTGTACTTCTCATAGATTGCTGCGATTTCTTTCACATCTGTGCTTTTCTCATAAGCTCCCATATCATGAATTTCATCACATTCTGCAGCATAATATTCCAGATAAGCTTCTTTCTTAGGCGGCATATTATTGAGTACATTATCAATCATGTTATAATTGGCCTCTTCCAGTTCCTCCACCTTTGCCAATGGCTTATATTCGCCCTGGCTTTTCTGAATCTCTGCCATTACAGCTTCATCCATTTCTTCTACTTTTTCCATCAACTGATCATAATCCCCACGGATGCGTTCTCCCGTCCAGCCTTCGTCTTCCAAAAGTTCCTCCGCCGCTTCTTCAATAGAAATTTCATCATTCTCATAAATGCCACCATCCATCAAGCGGAAATCTTCATCGTAAAAGGAATAATCATATCCTTCTTCTGTTCTCTGAATAGCAAAATATCGTTCTCCTACCTCATATGCCAGTTCACTAAGAACCTGTTCTTCCAGATTCAGGAAAGAATCCAGCTGTTCAAAACTGATACTGTCTACAAAATGAGCAGTTACCTTTTTCCCGTCATTCAGAACTATGATATCACTGACAGACAGGGAATGCCCACGGAAGTCTTCCGGTCTGTCAATGTTGAACTTTTCAAAAATATCATCCAGTGACATATTTCCTGATAATTCACCAACATAGACCAGCTTATAATCTTCTTTTTTTATCTGCATACCATGACTTTCAATAAAACTCATATTCATAAATGCATAGTTTTCTCCCGGTAAATCATCCCGAATCTGATAAATTCCAAATGTCCTTCTTGTTCCTAACAACAGATTTGCTTCTTTCAAAGATTGAATCTGTGGATATTTCTGCATTTCCCATTCCAGGTTACGGAAACGCTCCAGTTCTGTCATAGACATCTGATAATGCTCCGGTCCTCGTTCAATTTCCATGCGTTCTGTGACATACATAGGTGATGAAAAATTAGTGATCAGATAGATATCTGCTCCTGCATCGTATAATTTCAGTGCTTCTTCCTGCTCAATGACACTCATAGGCTCCTGAAATGCTCCTAAATTTTCTTCTGCATAATCTAGGTTGTTATCTTTTATCCGTTCCCACATCTGCGATTCCATTCCAAACAAACCGTCATGTGCCTGTATCATTTCTTTACTCGCATATTCACCTTTACTGCCAGCACTGCCAAGACAATAAATCTTAGAACCCATTCTGTGATAATCCAAAGCTGCTTCTTTTCTAAGTGGCACCATATCTTCTTCCATATATCCATAGTCACGTAATTCCAGCTTACCTATGGTTGGATCTGGCAGTTCCTGAATATCCATTCTTGCGTCATCCAGCAAATCCTCTACACCTTCTGAATCTGCCTGGCTCACTGCATCTGCCAGATTTCTTACCAAAGCCCTAACTTTCTCTTTCTCGCCGATCAGATTCGCATATTCAAAAAGCTGTTCTTTTACATCTGTTGATATTTCTATACCTCTACTCTCTGCCTGATTGATCTGTTCCTGCGTATATTCCTGCATTTTCTGCGTTTCTCTACCTATTATCCTGTTTCTTGCCATATAAGTTCCTCCTGTATTCTGAAAAATGGCATAACCCACAGAACATATTTTCTGTCAGATTATGCCATCTTCCTTGTTTTCTTATTCCAGACCAAAGTCCCGTTTTCTGTTATCCTTGCCAGTTTCACTTTCCCGCTGACTCTTTTCTTTACAAATCTGCAGTTTTTCATGGATAGAACCACGTGCCGGTCTTTCTTCTTTCTCATCTGATTCAGATACCTCTGCTTCTGCATCTTCCCGTTCATCCATATTGAGCAATGCATTTAGCTCTGACAGTCGCTCCAGTTTCTGGTTCAACTCCTCTTCTTTTGGAAATGGCTTTCCCACTTCTTCTTTCGCATTTGCCATCTGTTCATACACTGTTTCCAATCTTTGTTGTGCTTCTGAAAGCTTCTCTGGATAACTGTCCAACAGATTGTTGATACGGGTAATATTTCCAAGTGCATCTGCTCCAAGATGAACTTTCGAGACAGCCTCATGTTTGACAGATAATATAAATTCTTTACTCCATCCATCAAACTGAATCCTCATATTGAATCCCTGATAGTTTCCGATATCCATCGCAGCATCTACAGTTTTAATATCTTTACATACCGCCAGAAGTGCTGCTCCTGCCTCTTTCTTTTCTGTGAACACTTTGCCACCAATCTCCATAGTAAACTGCTCTGGATCTGTGCTTTTATGCTCAGAAAAATGAGCGATGTCTGCCTTGTAGCTGTCAATGATCTCTGTCAGTTTTGCAATCTGTTGCGGAAAATTCCTTACAATATCATCTTCCAAACGATACTGGTTATTCATGTGATTGGCTTTTAAAAGTTTCAGCTTTGCCACATCCACGTCCAGTGCCATCTTCTCCTTTACTGCCGGATTTCCAGTTGCCAGTGCTTTAACCTCTGCATAGGAAAGTGCCGCTTCGTCCACATCTTCGCAGCTTCTGACCGGTGCTTTGCTGGTCATGATCTGGGAAATGAATTTCTGCTTGTTCTCGATCAGCTGCCACATGTAGCTGTCGAATGTGGATTCTGTTACATATCGGAAGATATGAACCTTTTTATTATGATTTCCCTGGCGGATAATACGCCCTTCCCTCTGTTCCAAGTCAGATGGTTTCCAGCCAATATCCAGATGGTGCAACGCAATCAGACGATCCTGCACGTTGGTCCCGGCACCCATCTTTGCTGTCGAACCAATCAAAAAACGAACCTGCCCGGATTTCACTTTTCCAAACAACTCCGTCTTCTTTGCTTCTGTATTTGCATCATGAATGAATGCAATCTCTTTTTCCGGTACACCTTTTTCCATCAGTTTCTGCTTCAAGTCGTCATAAACATTGAAACTGCCATCACCTTTCGGTGTGCTCAAGTCACAAAAAATCAGCTGTGCCGATTTCTGTGCTGCTGTGTCTTTCCAGATCTCATAGCTTTTCTCTGCACAGACTGCTATTTTGCTTTCTGGATTATCTGGCAATAGTTCGTTCACCAAACGCTGATCCAATGCTAATTTTCTTCCATCATTGGTGATTTTCAGCATATTATCAACTGAGGCATCTACCCCTCCGCTTCTGACAACTTCTGCACGTTCCCCCAGACTTTCTACGATTTCTTTCTGCTGTTCCGTTGGTTTCAGCACCACTGTTTCATATTCTGCTTCCGGCACAGGAAGTTTTAACTGATCGGAAGTCTTGATATCTGCAATCTCCTTAAACATATTCATCAGTTCCGGAATATTATAAAATCTTGCAAATCTTGATTTTGCACGGTAGCCTGTTCCTTCCGGTGCAAGCTCAATGCTCGTGACTACCTCGCCAAAGGTGGAGGCCCAGGAATCAAACAGTCCAAGTCCCATATTTTGTAATTTGCTGTTCTGCAGATACCGCTGCATAACATATAATTCCGTCATACTATTGCTGATTGGTGTGCCCGTAGCAAAGGTAATGCCTTTTCCTCCGGTAATCTCATCCAGATACTGACATTTATTGAACATATCTGCGGATTTCTGTGCTTCGTTCTGTGCAATCCCGGCTACGTTTCTCATTTTTGTATAAAGAAACGCATTTTTATAGCTGTGTGCTTCATCTACATACAAGTGATCCACTCCCAGTTCTTCAAAAGTAACTACCTGATCTTTTTTCTCTTTCTGATTCAGTTTCTCCAGCCTTGTCTGCAGTGTTTTTCTTGTCTTTTCAATCTGTTTGACGGTATAACGTCCACCATCCTGTTCATATCTTGCACTCTGGATTGCCATTTCCAGATCATCAATCTGCCTCTGAAGCATGGCTTCTTGTTTCTCATCAGAGATTGGAATACGCTCAAACTGAGAATGACCGATAATAATGGCATCATAGTTTCCCATAGCGATCCTGGCACAGAACTTTTTCCGGTTTGCCGGTTCAAAATCTTTTTTGGTTGCTACCAGAATGTTCGCCCCTGGATATAGCTGTAGGAACTCAGCTCCCCACTGCTCTGTCAGATGGTTCGGAACTACAAAAAGATTTTTCTGAGATAATCCCAGACGTTTGCTCTCAATTGCCGCCGCTACCATTTCGTAGGTCTTCCCAGCACCTACCACATGAGCAAGAAGCACATTATCACCATATAGCTGATGTGCGACTGCATTTTTCTGATGCGGTCGAAGTTCTATTTCCGGATTCATCCCTGGGAAAGTCAGATGACTTCCATCGTATTCACGGGGACGGATACTATTAAAACGTTCATTGTACACGCTTACCAGTCTTTCTCTCCTCTGCTGATCCTTAAAAATCCAATCTTGGAATGCAGCCTTTAAGGCATCCTGCTTTTGTGATGCCAACATAGTTTCTTTTTTATTCAAAACTCGCACTTCATCCCCATTTTCATTTACAACTTTATCATAGATTCTAACATCTTTTAGATTCAAGGTATCTTCCAGAATCCGGTAGGCATTTGCTCTCTCCGTTCCATACGTTGCATAGGCAAACGCATTTCTTGGACTGTCGGCGTTCTTTCCTGTAATCCTCCACTCACCATTTACCTCAGAGAATTTTACCTGTATTTCCTTCTGTGCAAGATACCTCGGTGTATGAAGCAGTTCCACCATAAAATCCTGATAATCCGAAGGTTCAATCCAGGTGGCTCCAATACGCACTTCAATCTCCGACGCTTCCAGATCTCTTGGCTGAACTGCCTCCAATGCACGCACATTCGGTGTGAATTCTGGATGATTCTCTGCAAAAGTTCTTGCAATATTTAATTTATCCCTAACATTTCCGGAGAGATATTCATCTCCGCTTTCCCACTGGTCTGTCAGTGGATTTTTGAAGATAACTCCAACCAGCTCTTCTGTGATTTTCTCTTCGGTCTTTCCGGTCAACTGTGCCATATATGGGAGATCTACTTGAGCCTTTTCATTTAGGGACAGAGCAAGTGCTTCTGTGGCTGTCTCCACACTTGTCACAGCGACCGCCTTTTTAATGGTTCGTTTGGTGAACATGTCCGCTTTCCGCTTCAATGTTCCATCTTCATTCAAGTCTTCCAGGGAACACAGCAGACAATAAGAAGAGTCATCAGAAAATGCACGTTTGTTAGCATTACTTCCAATAACTCCATACTTTGCTGTGTAGGTATCATACACCTGATTCAGTTTTTTCTGCTGTTTCTGGATTTCTTCGTCTGTGACAAATTCTTCCATCTGCATGGCGATCAGTTCACGAACGGTATCACGGATTGCAACCATGCCTTTTACACGTTCTGCAGTGGCTGCAGGCATTTTCACCTGATTCATCAAAGAATTGACACGGTAATATACCTGATCATCTACCACCGTATAGCTGTAATTTCGGACATTCGGATCTGCCGGAATACTCTCTGGCATCTCATCCAGTTCTGCCTCTATATCTACTGCCGCTACCATGCTTCCCTTGATGTGTTTTACAGCTTCTTGTAACTGTAATTCCAGAACAGCTCCTTCCATTGGAGCACAGGTTGTTTCCATACCATACGGACCGGACACTTCTTTCATCTCACCAAGAATCATTCCCGGATGCTGAACAAAATACTTGTTAATGGTAATCCCTTTTGCATCACTCTCCAAATTCACCCAGTCTGGCATCTCTTTTGTGAAACTCTCACGCTTCTGGAAAAACAAAATATCAGCACTGACTTCTGTTCCTGCATTTGCCTTAAAAGCTGTGTTCGGCAGTCGGATTGCCCCCAGCAAGTCTGCACGCTCTGCCAAATATTTCCGGACTTCCGGTGATGCCTTATCCATAGTTCCCTTTGTTGTGATCAACGCAGCTACACCACCTGGACGTAACTGATCTATAGTCTTGGCAAGAAAGTAATCATGAATCATAAAATTGTAGCGGTCATACTGACGGTCATTGACCTTATATGCACCGAATGGCACATTTCCGATTGCCACGTCAAAGAAATCATTGGGATAATCCGTCTTCTCAAAGCCTTTGATCTGGATATTGGCATCTGGATAGAGAAGTTTAGCAATTCTACCACTGATGCTGTCCAGTTCCACTCCATAGAGTTTGGACTGGTTTAGATTCTCCGGAAGCTTTCCAAAGAAGTTCCCGACTCCCATAGATGGCTCCAGGATATTTCCCTTTGTAAATCCCAGATTCTCCAACACCTGATACATACTTTCAATCACAATCGGCTGTGTATAATGAGCATTTAATGTGGAAGCTCTGGCTGCAGCATATTCTTCCGGTGTAAGGACGGTCTTTAATTCCAGATATTCTGTCTCCCATGCAGATTTTGTCTCATCAAATGCATCTGCAAGACCTCCCCAGCCGACGTACCTGGATAAGATTTCCTGTTCCTCTGGTGTCGCATTGCGGTTCTCATCCTCACATTTTTTTAACAGCTGAATAGCCATAATATTGGCTCGGAATTTCTCCTTCGGTGTTCCCTGTCCAAGTTCATCATCTGTGATATGGAAGTTCGTTGCTGGAATCAGTTCTGCTATTCCGTTAATCTCTTCCAATGATTCTTTTTCTTCCGATACCTCAACTTCTCCCGACAGTTCTTTTTCTTTTTTATCATAATCTGTCCACACACGTTTAGAAATAGCAGTAAAATAGGAAGACTCTTCCTCCATGATTTCTTCCTTGATTTCCCGTAATTTATCTAAGGTATCCGCATTTACTGTTTTGTTGTGATAATGATAATAAAGTACTTCTTGTCCAAGTTTTACATCCAGACGTTCCAATTCTTGTGTTGACATTCGCTCCCAAATATCATCTTTTTCCGTATGAATCGTGAAACCTTCTCCATCATCATGATATTCTAATGTGTATTGAAGTCGATTCTCTTCTCCCTTAACTTTGCAAGCAAAATCATAGATTTTTGTTCTGGTACCGGACATATATTCTGAATCAACTAGTCGCAGATCCGTTATATCTTCCGCTGTAAAAGTATCCTGTTCCAGCTGTTCTCCTAACATCTGCTGTGCTTCTTCCAGGTCTGCCAGTCTTTGTGCTTCCTGTCGCTCTTCGTACTTTTCCATTTCTTCCGGTGACAAATAATCATCTGTGCGGATTAACTGGCGAACACGTTCTGCAACCTTATTCCACTTTAATAAAACTTCTACCTCTGGATTGCCAATCTTCCCTTTTCCAAGCTTTAATCCTTTTGCATCGTGGGATGCGTCAGAAGCATCTGCTCCTGGTATTCCGGGTGAAGAACCACCTGTTCCATATTCATTTTTCAGGAACTCAGCTGCATCTTTCATATCATGGTGCTCCATGAAATACTCATAGATTCGGTTACGTCCTCCGGCAGTAATACCGCCTCTTCTTAACACTGCATCAATTTCATCCTGTGTGATAAAGGATAGAGCCGGTCGCTCTACTTTAAACTGTTGATCCACCCAGGAACGCTCCCTCTGGAGATCTTTATAACGTTGGAAATATTCAGGATTATGCTGGATTTCCCAGCGATGATAATCTTCTGGATTCTTTTCCATATCTTCCTGAAGCCATTCAAAACGATAGGCTGTCGCAGCTGCTTCTTCCGAATCTGTCCAAGCCGCCCCTACTACATCCTGCCAGTCAGAATAAGACAACCGTTCTTCTCTGTTTCTGCTCGTATCACGGAAATGGAGTGCCAGAAGATCTGTCATTTCTTTCTGTTCCTGCTCGATAGCATTATTGGAGATAAGATTATCAACGTAATTTCCCTCCTCATACATATCTCGGATTCTGTCAGCGGCTTCTTCCCACGTAACGATACGGTCAAAGTTTCTTCTGGCAGAATCACCTCTCCGGATACGGATACCATCGTTGTCGTACCAGATACTGATTTTCTGACCATCTATGGTAAATCCTTTTCCTCCAGTTCTATATTCATCTTTCAGGAAGCTTTGCATTTCTTCATTGTCCAGACCCTCAATCAATCTTGCAGTAATGTGAAACAGCGTATTTTTCTGTCCGCTTCCTGTTCGGAGAATATCGTCTACCACTTCATCAGAAATAAGAAAAGCGGCTGGCTGTTCTAATGCAGCTGCCGCTTTCCTTATTTCCCCTAACTGTTCCTCTTCTGTTGGGAACAGGCTTAACTGTAAATAATCTCCTGAATCACCAGTTCCTCTGCCTGTGCTTTGATCTGGTTCATGTGTCTGGTCCACGCCATTGTGTCTGCCATCTTGTCCGGTGCCGGATCTTTCTCCAGAAGTTCGTTCATCAGGTTGTCTACTCTCTGTCTTGCCTGACTGTCGATCTCCATCAGATGACTGTCCAGACGGTTCTGCAGAGTCAGAATGTTGAACCTTGCTACCTTGTGATTTCTCAGATACTCTTTCCTCATCATTCCATACTTCCCGATGGTTCCTCTCGTCTCTTCCAGGCTGATATCTGGAATCTGATACTCTCCGTTCTGGCTGTAAGTGATCTCTCTCATAGTCTGTTTCCTCCTTATTTTCTTCTCTATCTTCTGTTTTATTTGTACTGTTTTCACGCATTAACGTGTTAAATTCATTATAGACTACTTCTTTTTCTTTTGCAACCGTTTTCAGGTCATTTTCCAGATTATTCAGCACATATCGTCCAATCTGCATCAGGACTGGTCTGCTGATCTCATTGACTGCACTTCCCAGATGTCCTAATACTATCAGCTGATTAAAGTCCGTAATATGCCGAAAATCCTCTGCATCCAGATATTCCTGTGCATCCAGTCCACACCGGTTTAGTAATACATACCAGACACTATTGGTCATCAGTTCCCGAAATTCGACTTCCTGATTCTGTTCGTCCAGTTCTTCCAGAAATGTCCCTGTTACGTCCAGTCTCAGTTCTTCCAATGCATCTGGAAGCCATTCTTGCATACTCTCCTTCGCTGCCTGATGCAGACTTTCAGCAAGTCCTCCTTCTGTATCTTCCAGTGATAACTGCTCCTGCAGATAATCTGCCACCAGCTGTTCTCCTTCCACCGGAAGATTCCATAACTGAGGATCCTTTCCAAGATTCCGCACTTTATAAGTGTCCTGCACATCAAATACATACCGAAGTTTCGTTTTCGGTCCGGAAGTATTGTCAATCAAGGCAATCCCTTTGGATCCCTTTTTGATCCAGCGGTACATCTTCTGATTCCAGATTTCCATGGATGCTACGGCAGTTGCTTCCGGTCGCTGTGCATAAATTAAAAGCTGTTCTGGAAAAGTGTATTTGTACAGTCTGGATGCAGTGTTTAGGAACCGCATCCATTCCTGCGGACTGGCAGCTACATCTTTTGCCACCTCTTCCGTCAGCTGTTCCATTGCATATAATTTATTTGCCATGCGCTACTCCTTTTCATAAAATCAGGGACTGCTTAGCACAGTCCCCTTAAAATCATCGTTGTTACTCTTTATAATGCTGTGGCAAGCTCTTTTGACTTATTCTTTGGCACTTTGTCTCCCTCTTTTGCCTTGATTTCTGCCTTAGCTTTCTCCAGTCTTCCATGGATTCCACCTTTTACTTCCGCTTTTTCGGCTGCTTTTTCTTTCTCCAAACGAGCTTCCCTACGCTCAGCATTTTCCATAACTGCCGTTTTCCCATCACAAAACTGAACTTTATCGGAAAGCTGCTCCTGTCTCTCCACCTTTGTCTCATTGACTTCCTGTACCATCGCATTTAATTCCGGAACCTGAAAAATGCCGTTATCAGGAAGAATCAGCACTTCATGAATGGAAGATGGGATGACAAAGTAATCACTTCCCAGGCATTCCCCAATCTGTTTACGAATATCTTCCTGCAGTAACAGGGAAGCTCCATTCATCTTAGCTTTGTTTGTCAGACAGAACATTGGGTTTTCCATGGCTTCCATATCCATTTTTTCATTCAGCAGGTTTTCTGGTTCTTCACCAAAAATCATAGATTTGATAATCTCATTCATATCCATAAGTGTGACACCACGTTTTCGGTCTGCCACCATCGCATCCGCTAGAATCTGTTCGGCAGATACTCCCCACTCGTTCATCAGAGAAACAGTTACCGGAATACTGCTGATCCCTTCTCCATTTTCCTCCAGATTTACTGCATAATAAGCTGCAAAATCTCCGTGTTCTGTGACTACTTTATCTGCAAGAAGATCGGTATTCCATTCCTTATCACAAATTCTCATCTGTAATTTGTCCTTCATCTTTTCATAATCCAGAATATCTGGAACTCCCATATCAAAAAATTCTGCTTTTCCCTGTGCCTCAATACGCATATCAGCCACATCGCTAACACAAGAGTCTACATCTTTTCCATGGATATATTCCTGGTAGAGGGAATCCAGATAGACTGTCGGTACGATTCTCTGATCTCCGTTTGGAATCGTAATACCTGTCAGCTTCAAACCGTTGTTTTTTTCTACTTCCTGCAGTTTAATTTCTGCGTCCTTATAAGACTCTGGCAGATACTCCTTTACATTGTCTTTGACATATTCATAAAATTCTTTTCTGTTCATCATACGCTTTTACCCCTTTCTGATCATGTGATGGTTCACTCTTTTTCTGCTGACCATCTGCTCGGCTTTCTTCTGATAAGCCATCATTCTCTTTAAAGTTTTCTCCTGGTTCTTTTTTGCTTCCTGTCTTTTTACCATTGTTTTCATCATAGTTTTCTGTTCCTTTCTTTCATTAGTTGTATTGAAAAGGGAGCCCTGATTCAGGTAATGTCATTAACTTAAGAAAATTTATAAAATAATATGGGAAATCATCTTGACAAACATCAGAAAAAATGTGGCGAAGCCTCCTTGAATGAATACATTTTAGGAGGAATTGCTGATGAACTTTTACGCTGATTATATTCGTAACAAACTTGATGCTGTCATTTCCAGCATGTGCAGCCAAATAGAGGATTTCGTGAAAATCCAGGACATGATTTCACCAGAAATCGGAAGATGAACTTTATCTCAACAATGAATTTTTTACTTACTATGGAAGGCGGTTCTCTTAATTCTGAATTGCACAAATATTTTAATTATGATCTGAACAAGATAACACGTTCTGGCTTCATAAAGCAGAGAAACAAATTAAAACCAGGTACCATGGAACATTTATTTCATAAATTTCATGAGCAGATAGCATGTAACAAAAAATACCAAGGCTATCAGTTACTTGCCTGTGATGGTTCTGACTTGAATATATTTCGTGATCCATTAAATCCACACACGTATTTTGCTGGTAAAGAAGGAACTTTTGGGTTTAACCAACTGCATCTTAATGCGTTGTATGACCTCCAAAGCAGGCGATATGTTGACGCTCTGATTCAGGAGCCTTATGAAGAAAATGAATCCTCTGCCATGATTGAAATGGTTAAAAAACTGCCTGTAAATCAGAAGACTATCATCATGGCGGATCGTGGATACGAAACCTATAACATTTTTGCAAATGTTCAGGAACGTGGTCTCTTTTATCTGATCCGGATTAAAGATACGTCGAAAAGAGGAAGCATTTCCGGAAGCCTTTCTTTGCCGGTTTCCTGTGAATTTGATGAAGAAATCGAACTGATTATGACCCGTAAACAAAAGTTTTATAAAACGAAAGGTTATAAATATCTCTCAAATTCATCGCCATTTGACTTTCTTGATTCTGAGAACTTGTTTTATACACTTCATCTCAGGATCACACAGTTTCAGCTGGAAAATGGAGTTTATGAATGTATAGCCAGCAATCTGGATAAAGAAGAATTCCCACCTAAAAAGATCAAGGAACTTTATCATATGCGGTGGGGAATCGAAACCTCTTTCCGTGAGCTGAAATATACAATCGGTCTCACAAACCTTCACTCTAAAAATGTGGAATATATCTGTCAGGAAATTTACGCAAAACTGATCCTGTACAATTTTTGTGAAATTATTTCGGCAAATGTCGTACTGGAAGAAAGAAACCGTAAGTACACATACCAGTTAAACTACACAATGGCAATTCAAATATGCAGGCATTATCTGCGTCAGACATCTGTAACGATAGATGTTGAAGGTCTGATCAAGAAAGAACTATCGCCCCAAAGACCTGACCGTCATTACCAACGACGGATAATCAAAAAGCGTTGGGTTAGTTTTTCATATCGTGTAGGATAGAAAATTTTTGAGAAAATATTTCCGCTAAAAACAGATGTCAGGTCTGTTTTGTTGTTGTGCCTGAATTTATGCAGCTTTTCAAAAAGAAGCAAAAATGATTAGCTGACTGTTACAAATTTTCTTAAGTTAATGACATTACTGATTCAGGGCCCCCCTTTACTACAAATTAATTACTTTACTATTTTCTGTTTTTCTTTTTTCTGATATAAAGTCCTGCCATACCTCCTGTGGAGATTACCAGAAGAAGAATCGGCAGCCAAATATTCGTGCTGTCACCTGTTTTCGGTGCATTTGATACCTTTGTCTCTTCATGGGACTGTGGTGTATCCAGTGTTTTCGGTGTTTCTGGAACTTCCGGTTTCTCATTTGTCAGATTAAAGGTAACTTCTACAACCGGTGTACTGTCATCTGCATAGGCAAATGTCACTTCATGCTTGGTCTGATCCAGTGTGTATCCGTCCAGTGTCTTTGTTTCCACCAGATAATACTTGATAGCGGTATCATATTTGCCGTTCTTAAATGTGGCAATCTCATACAGCTTACTTTCTGCATGACCGGCAGCATCTGTCTTTAAGGTTTCCAGAACTTTTCCTTTGCTGTCACGAAGTTCAAATTCTACCCCTTTCAGCGGTTCTCCTGATGATTTATCTGTCTTATTGAGAATCACTTTTCCCTTGGCAGTGTCATCTTTCATAGCTACTTTCTGGATCTCTCCAGTATCCTTTACTTCAAAACTAACATCCGATGTCAGAATATATCCTTTCGGTGCCTGCTCTTCACGTAAGGTATATTTACCGATTGGAAGTTTTTCGATATAGTGTGCTTCCTCTGTGGAAGTCCAGCTCTCTACTACCTGATCATCCTTATCGAGAATCGTCAGTTTCGCACCTGGAATCTCAGTTTCTCCTGTGATATCAGTCTTACTGATCTCTACTTTTGTCACATCATCTTTCATCTCATGCTTCTGAACCTCTGCTGTATTCTCTACTGTGAAAGTAATACTTTCTGCAGTGACATATCCATCTGCCGGTTTTGTCTCTGTCATGGTGTATTTCTTACCAACAACCAGTTCTTTGATCACATGGGATTCTTCCGTAGAAGTCCATTCATCTACTGTATTGCCATCTGAATCCGTTACTTTCAGGTGTGCACCTGGAAGTTCTTTACCTGTTGTCAGGTCTGTTTTGGACAGCTCCACTGTGGTTGGCTGATTTTCAAAAGTAAAGTCGTAGCTTACTTCTGCCTGGTCTTCTCCGGCATATTCAAAGGTAAATTCCTGTACTTCTTCTGTTGTAACAAATCCGTCCGGCGCAAAGATTTCTTTCACATAGTATTTTCCGTCTACCGGAAGATCTGCCGTAAAAATAATCTGTCCTTTTTCATCCGTTACCCGCTGCTCGATCAGACTGTCTTTCTCAAGAAGTACCTCGCCCTTTGCATTTTTGATATCTTCACTGGTATAAAGACCGAAGACACCACCTGCAAGAACACGGTCTGTATCTTTTTCTTTCTTCAGAACCGTAACCTTTACTTTCTGACGGGCATTCTGCCATTTCTCATCATAAGTGATGACTGGTGTGTCCTGATCACGGTAGGAAAGGTCAACATATCTCGGCTCTTTGTCCAGCACATAACCATGGGCTGTTTTCACTTCCTTCACATAGTATTTTCCAGCCGGGAGATCTCCCATCTGTGCAATACCATTGGAATCTGTGGTAATGGTTCCCACTTTTTCATCTGCTTTGAAATAATCTTCACTGACACCATCTGCCGCTTTGATATCTTCCGCAGCAAATACATCGAACGTCACATCTGAAAGGCTTCCGGTTACATACTCAAAGAGATGCTCCACGGTACCTTTTACATGATCCAGAAGTGTTATCTTATCCAGAAATTCTCCATTTTTGTTGATGATCAGAAGTCCTGTTGGAACTTCATCTTTCATCTCTACTTTCTGAATCTCGGCTCTATCTTCCAGCGTGAACTTCACATCCGTTGCTTTCAGATATCCATACGGTGCCATTTCCTCACGAAGAGTGTATTCCTCTCCAACTGTCAGTCGTTTGATCACATGTGGCTGATCTTTTACAGAAGTCCACTGATCCACAACATTTCCTTCTTTATCAAGAACAGTGAGTTTTGCTCCATCCAGTTCCACACCTGTTGTTACATCAGATTTTGTAATTTCTACTGTTGTCGGCTGGTTCTTTTTCACTGTTTTCAGTTTTACTGTCTTCACATCCTGTCCCTGGTAAGAAGCATCCAGATTCAGAACTTCATCAGAGGATACAAATCCCGCCGGTGCTTTTAACTCTTTCACATAATACTGTCCAAGTGGCAGATCCAGCGTACATGTTGCAAGACCATCGTTATCAGAAGTCATTTCCTGTAAGAGTGTGTCTGCTTTCACGATCACTTTTCCATCTGCCTTAATATCCGCTTTGTTATAGATACCAAAGACAGCTCCTGCTACGGTTGCACCATTTTCTGCATCCTGTTTTTCTACCTGGATTACAACTTTCTGGCGGTCATCGCCAACAGTCACTTCCTGTTCGATTACAGGTGTATCCTGATCTGCATAGACAAATGCGACATCCGATCTGTCATGGTTCAGGACAAATCCTTCCGGTGCAGTCTTTTCTACTACATAGTAAGAACCAAGCGGCAGATTATCAGCAACTGCTTTTCCGTCTTCCCCGGTCGTTACCGTTGTTACCAGTGCATCTTTTGCATAGATCAGCTGTCTGTTTCCGTTTTCATCTTTCTGATAATCCGGTGTATAGATATTTTCAGCTGCATAGACATGAAATGATGCACCCTTCAGGTATCTTTCTTCATAAACAAAGTCCTTTTTAAATCCGGTCAGCATCTCACCTTTTTTATATATCGTCAGCTTTCCTTTTACCGGATGGTTCTCGTAGTCTACCGTAATAATGGCATCTCCGCTCTCAGAATCCATCTGGTATGCTGTATTTGCATCCACCGCAATCTCTACATAGTTCTTATTGATTGTGTACCCTTCCGGTGCGTTGACTTCCTCAATCCGGTAATGTCCGATCTTCAGATTCTTCGGCATGATCAGATATCCCTGGCTGTCCGTAAAATAGGACTTGTGAGTAGTTGTCACTGGGTAAGTTGTTACCTGCTCCACATACTTCTTGTTGTCCAGGTCATATACCTTAAATTCTGTTCCGGCAATCAATACAGATTTCTTTGTTTCATCGTCTTTTTTCACGATTTTCAGTTTTGCCTTAAACTCTTCATCCAGAAGCACTCGCCAGATCTGTGGCTCGTTTGGATGATGTTCTGTGATATTCACTTCAAAATCATCGACTGGCTTGTAATTGTGCGGTGTTGTAGTTTCACGCACGATATAGCTTCCAAATGGTAATGGAATACTGCAGGCATACCCTTTTTCATCTGTGAAAATCTCAGTTGCTCCATTTTCTCCACTCACTACTGGTTTGGCAGAATCAAAATCATAGCTTCCATCTGCTTTCTTTGTAAGGGAAGATTTCAGATAAACTGTAAATCCAGCTCCGGATAACAGATCTGCATCGGTCTTTCCATTGTTGGCTGCTTTGATGATCTGAAATGGCTGTTTGATGACCTGCTCACTGGAAGTGCACTCTCTTTTCACTTCTGCTGTCATATCTCCTTCATAACTGCACGTAAGATCATGCTCTTCTGTATCTGCCAGGTATCCGGTCGGCGGTGTGATCTCTTTGATATAATATTTGCCAAGATATAAGCCATTTACAGAAGCCTGTCCTTTGTCATCGGTTGTAAGAGAAGCTACCTGTTCTCCTGCTTTATAAATAGTTCCAGTTGCTCCATCCGGATGCACGATATCTTCACGGGCATACAGACCATAAACTGCACCTTTCAGTGTGGCATCTCCCTGTGGTACTGCTTTTCCTGTCTCTTTATCAACTTTGAATAAATTGATCTTTGCTGTCACACGGTCATTGCTGAAGGTATGGGCAAATGATACGGTTGCTTCTTTATCATTGGTATAAGAAAACTTAAACGTATACACATCTTCTGTATTTCTTACATAGCCTTCCGGCGCCTGATCTTCTTTTACAGAATAGGAATATCCAATCGGAAGATCTGCTGTGAATTTTGCAGTTCCATCTGCTCCAGTAGTTGCTTTCTCAATCAATGTTCCTTTTTTCACAACAACGGTTCCGTCTGCATTTCTAATATCATCGGATGCATATAGAGCAAAAATACCGCCATTCAGTGGTTTCTTGGTATCTTTATCCTGTTTTACTACGGAAACATCTGCTTTCTGTCTCTCGTTGTTAAAAGTCACATCTGCAAATACAACTTCTTTATTCTGTCCGGCATAGGTCAGAGTCACTGGCTTTTCTTCGCTGCCGTTATAGAAATTGTCCGGTGCTTTTGCTTCTTTCACCACATAGCATCCAAGATGCAGGTTCTTCAGTGTAACAGAACCATTCTCACCTGTTGTCAGATTTTCTTTTACAAGGTCCCCTTTGCTGTACACTTTTGTGCCATAAGCAGTTACGATATCTGCTCCGGCATACACGTTATATACTGCATTTTTCTGTCTGCGGTTTTCATACTGGAATACCGTTCCATTCTCACTGACATCTGCTCCGGTAAGCACCTGTCCTTCTTTGTAAATGGTAAGCTCTGCCAGCTGTTCCTTATTTTCCACGGTTACAGCTGAGGTCTTACTTGCTACCAGTTTTACATTTGTTGCCGTTGCATTTACCACATATCCCTGTGGTGCTATGATCTCTTTCAGATAAACAGTATCCTGTGTCTTGATGATCGTAACAGAAGATTTTCCATTCTTATCTGTTGCCGGCATCTGAGTGATCAGTTTTGTGCAAGACTCATCGCTGTATATACCGAATACTGCACCCGCAAGATTAACATCCGCCGTGTCGTCTTTCTTTACGATTTCAATCGTAGCCTGTTCAATCCAGGACACCTTTAAGCTTACATATTTTTCATCAGCGACACCTTCTCCAAACACAAATGCCAGATCCTGAACACTTGCATTCGTAGTCAGTTTATATGCTGAATAATCTTTTGTAATACTTCCCTTCATTTTTGCAGAAAAAGTAGCGCTTACATCTTTTGTCTGTGTCAGAGGCGCTGAAAGATAAAACGTGGTTCCTCCTCCAATTGTTACGCTTGCACCTGCCGCACTTACGGTTCCAGTAGATACATTATGGAGCTTTACTCCTTTTGGTAAGTCCATTGTGATTTTCTGCTGGGAAGATGCGTTGAACTGAATGTTCTCCGTTCTCTGAACATTTCCATCTACATAAGCTTTTACATTCGGCTTTGAAAATGACATCGCTACATCTGGTATTTCCGGCTTATTCACACAATAATTATAGAGTTCTTTTGCCAAAGCCTCTCCTGTAGCATTTGTTCCGTAAAAGGCATCACTACTTCCGTTGGCATATGATGCAGCCATATGAATAATGATGAATCTTTTTCCTTCTGAAAAATCCGTGTATTTATTTGCAAAAAAGCTTTCACTTCCTGCGGCATCTGTACCGTAATAGCACACTTTTGCTAACGCCTGATTGTCTCCAATCTTTGTAATTGTATAATTTCCAGATCCAGGTCCTGGCTTTGCTGGCTGTACACAATACGCAATTGCTCTGACGCTTCCGTAGCTGATATAGTACGGCTCTGTCAGGTAGGTTCCAAGATTATAATCTGCATATCTATACAGTGGTCCTTTTTCAATTGTTACCTGCTGTGTACTTCTTGCTGAATAAGCTGAAACTGCTTCAAATGTTGCAATCTCTCCTTCTTCCATAGAATCAAGATCCACACCTTCGTCTCCTGCCTGTTCCAAAACATCATGAAGCTCTAACCCTGATTCTTCATCATAGGTATCCTGGTTCTGTGCCTGCTCTACCAAATCATCAAATTCATCAGCGTCAATATCGGTAACCTCCGAGTCTGCTTCGGAATCCTCCGCTTCCTCTGTCTGCTGTTCACTTACAGCTTTTTCGGATTCGGTCACTGCTTCACTCCCTGCCACCTCTGTCTGAGCTTCTGTTGCTTTCTCACGCACAATCAGTTTTCGGCTGATCTGGTACTTCGGATGCTCCTGATTTACCGGTTCCACATAATAGACCGCTTTGTAAGTGTCCGCATGATCTGTCGTAAAATCCTCATCCTTGTCGTTCTTTGCTTCCTCGAATGTGACTTTGACCTTGTTATCATCCTTGATTTCCAGTCCTGTGTAATCTGATTTCACATCAAATACACTGCCTGTTTCGATTTCATAATCTTTGGCAGTCACCACCTCATCTTCATCCAGAAGGTCTTTCACGTCCTCATAAAGTGGCGGTTTTTTCTCTGGCTGGATCTCCGCTGCATATGCTGTCATCGGAGATAACACTGTACTTAGCATTGTCATGCCTGCCAGCAAGCCAGATACTACTTTTCTAAAATTACCTTTTTTCTTCATGCTAAGGTCCTCTCTTTCATAATATTTGTATGAAAACAGACAGTCCTTAGACTGCCTGCAATACACTGCTTATCGTTGCGGGAAACTCAGATTGAACTGCACATTTCCCTCGCCGGGATCAACCATCTCCACGGTTGCTTCATACTGTCTCCCTGTTTTTCTGGATAACAGATCCTTATAATGGATTTTTCCTTTAGACAGGAACTTCTTTGCTGCCGCCTTATCCATCTTTTTTCCCTGGCTTGCAAGGAATTTATCATTCTTCCATAAGGCAAAAGCACAGTTCCGGTCAGAACAGTAAAAGTTTACTTTTCCTTCCCTGACATCAGCTCCACAGCGGGGACATTTGCCAATGACTTCTCCTTTTGCTTTTCCCTGAAACTGCTCTTTCTTTTCTTCTGAAATCCCCTGATATCTGGCAACCAGTTCCTGCATCAGCTCTGTAATCCCATTTAGGAATTCATCTGCTGTCTCTGTATTCTGGGCAATGTGATTCAATGCCATTTCCCACTCTGCTGTCATCTTCGGAGATTTAATCTCATCCGGCAGAACCGTAATCAGGACATTGCCATCATCTGTCGGCACCAGATTTTTCTTTTCCCTTTTCACAAAACCAGACTGAATCAGTTTTTCAATGATTGCTGCCCTTGTTGCCGGTGTGCCAAGTCCTTTCTTTTCTGTATCTTCGGTCAGTTCTTCATTCCCTGCACGTTCCATCGCAGAAAGCAGGGTATCTTCTGTGTACTGTTTCGGTGGCTGTGTAAAATGCTCCGATACAAAAGAATCACAAGGACCGTAATGCTTGCCATCCCAGATATCCAGCTCCGGCTCTTCTTTTTCACTCTTTACGCCAAAGAACTGTTTCAATTTATTTTCGATCGACTTGAATCCTTCCTGCTTTGTTTTCTTTGCCGTGAGATAAAACGTATGATAATTACAGGTAATCTGGCATTTATGGCTTTCATAAATATAAGGATCTGCGGTTGCTGTCAGTACCCTGGCACTGATCAGATACAAAATCTTGCAGTTTCGTTCTTTCAGTTTACCTATATCTGCCTTTGCTACTTCCATGGTCGGGATAATTGCATGGTGATCAGATACTTTCTTTGAATTTAATACCTTACTCACGTCCGGCTGATATTCCAGCCCTTCGGCGTAGGGCATTTTCCCAAGCAACATCTGAATCAGAGTTTCTGTGCTTTCTCCCATCTCATCTGTCAGATACTGGCTGTCTGTTCTCGGATAAGTAACAAGCTTCTGCTCATACATCTCCTGCACGGCATCCAATGTCTGCTGAGCGGTATAGCCAAACATTCTGTTTGCTTCCCTCTGCAGAGTGGTCAGATCATAGAGTTTTGGAGGGCGAACCGTTTTCTCTTTCACATCATCCTTCTCCACTTCGCACATACGCTCCATACAGTCCGCAGCCACTCTATCTGCATCTTCTTTTTTCTGAAAATGCTCTGTGACCGCATCCATATCGTCAAACTTGATATGAGCCATATAATATTTTTCTTTGGTAAATTCCTTGATCTTCTGATTTCGATCCACGATCATGGCAAGTGTTGGTGTCTGTACTCTTCCAACTTTCAGATTCTGGTTATACAGAACGGAAAAAAGACGGCTCGCATTGATTCCCACCAGCCAGTCTGCCTTTGCCCTGCAAAGTGCTGACTGATAGAGACTGTCATAACACGAACCGTCTTTTAATGACGCAAATCCATCTTTAATTGCCTGTTCTTCCATAGAAGAGATCCAGAGCCGCTTCATCGGCTTTTTGCATCCTGCCTGCTCATACACCAAACGAAAGATTAACTCTCCTTCACGTCCTGCATCAGTAGCACAGATCACTTCATCTACTTTGGAATCTCTCATCAGTTTTTTCAAGATTCCGAACTGCTTCTTTGTGCCCTCCAAAATCTTGTGTCTCCAGCATTCCGGCACAATCGGCAGATCTTCATATCTCCATTTTTTATATTTTTCATCGTATTCCGATGCATCGCATAATCCAACCAGATGTCCTACGCACCAGGAAACGATATAACCGTTTCCCTCCACGTAGCCATCTTTTCTTGTTCTGGCTCCAAGCACGGAAGCCAGTGCCATCGCAACCGATGGCTTTTCTGCAATCACTAATTTCATTTACTCCTGCTCCTCTTCTTCATCTTCCAGTACATCATCATTAAAATCTTCATCTCTCAGGATTTCCGGTTCTGCACTTTCTTCCTGCTCATCTGCATCGTCTACTTCCCGTTTTTCTGACTCTGAATCTTCGGATTCATCTTCATCCTCTTCCATCTCATCTTCGTCATCATATTCATGCTTTGGTTTATAGACTTTGAAATAATATCCTCCTGCCGCAGCTCCGACTGCAACCAGTGCAATCAAAAGATACGTTCCGAATGGACTTTTATCTTCCGGCATCTGAATATCATCCTCTACCTTATCTTTCTCAGCTGACTCTGTCGTTTCCGGTTTTTCTTCCTCTGCTTTTTTCTCTGGTTCTGCATAAACCGTATCCACTTCCGGAAGTGTCACTGAATCAGAAAGTGTGAAGTTCATCAGATCTTTCTCACTGACTTCGGTAAGGAAATACACATTATCCTGAGATTTTGAATTGTCAATAATCAGATAGAAAATCTTACCACTCTTCGTTGAAATGGTATAAAACTCTTTTGTTCCTTCCGTAGCTGTTTTTGTAACGGATTCTGCCGTCTCGCCTTCTTTATTAAGCTGTTTCTCAATACCTGTTACTGTCCGATCATCCACGGTCCCTTTTGCATCTGTCGGCTCAGAAGCCTGTGCATCCTGCGGAAGCGGAGAAGTCGTTGTTTTTTCAGTCCCCATTGCATCTGCACTGGTCGTAGTTGCCATTGCACCATTGCTGTCACTGGAAGATTTCTGTTTTTCTGCCTGCTTCTTTGCCCATTCATAGTAAGGATTCTGCAACACATACTTTTCAGAAGTATTTCCAGCACCATCTGTTACCGTAATCTCAATCTGCTTTGTAGTAAAATCTTTCTGTGTCAGTTGCACTCTCAGCATTCCATCCTTCAAGTCTGTATAAGTGGTGCCATTGACGGTTACCGCAGTAATCCCGGATACTGTATCATTCCCCTGAATCGTCAGCACACCATCTGTCAGAGAAGCAGAGAGTGTCGGCTTTTCCGTGTCATAACACTTAATAGAGCGATTCTGCTCATAGACCTTCCCCTCACCATCTGTCACACGCACATACACTGTCTGATTTCCAGTGATCGTGATACTTCCGCTTCCGGTTACATCCTGCCAGCTTCCATCTTTTCCTGCTTTTGCTTCAATCTTTGCTATTGAGAAACCTTCCGGCATATGGCTAGCATCTACCGTAACAGCAATGGTTGTTTCTCCCTGTTTCCAGCCATCCGGTTTCTCAATCGTGATTGCAGGTGTGGTATTCTCAGCTGCATAAGCAGTCTGTGTCTGGAGCAAAGGTGTTGTCAGGCAAAGAAATGTCGTTGCTGCAAGCAGGCTCTTTTTTACCCTGCTTTTAGTAATTGTTCTCTTCTTCTGTTTCATTTTTTCCAGATTCATCATCGGCTTTTGTTTCCTCCTTCTGTATTTCTACCCTGCCGGGCAGTCCATTTTTCATTCTCTTTTTGAAAGCTTCCAATTCCGGAATACTCATATCCATTGCACGGATAATTTTTACAATTTCCAGATTTTCCGCTTCTGTTTTTGCAATCTCCGCAGCCTTGAAACGCTTTAAATCTGCTTCATATCTGGCTTTGGATGCTTCCATTTTTTCCTTGACTTTCTCATAATCTGCCGTTGCTTTTTCAAGACTTTTCATCGCTTCTCCTTTCCGGACGGCTGATGCAGCCGCCCTTTTTTCTTACCATCGTCCAAATCCATAGAAATGGCTCTGCCAGTATGGGGAATTGATGGACGTATACTGCACTGGATGTCCACAATGGATCATCTGATCATTGCCTACATAGATTCCGATATGCGTTACCGGCTCCCCTGCGTCGTAAGTTCCAGTAAAGAAAATCAAATCTCCCGGCTGTGCCTCCGACTGGGATACTGGTGTACAAATGTTGTACAGTCCCTGTGCTGTTAGTCTTCCTGTATTCCTTACACCAGAGTTTGTCAGACAGTAGCTTACAAATCCAGAACAATCGAATCCACTTGGGGAATATCCACCCCATACATATGGTGTTCCAAGATATCTCGCTGCTTCATTTAACAAACGCTGTGCTGCTTCACTGGTATATTCATTGCCGCCAAAGCCTGCTCCTTCTCCAGTTTCCAGATAAAAGATCGGGTTTAACCGCTCTCCATTTTTCAGAAGTTCAATATGAAGATGGCTTCCTGTGGAATTACCAGTATTTCCTACAAGACCTATCTCATCACCTTTCGTGACGGATGCTCCTGCAGATACACTCCGGCTGCTTAAATGTGCATACCGCAGTTCATAACCTTTTCTGTCTTTGATAATGACGTAATTTCCATAGCTGTCGTTATAAGCAGAAGTTGTAACTGTTCCGGTCAGTCCTGCCATCACTTTTGTTCCCTCCGGTGCTCCGATATCCATACCATTATGAAGCTGATTTGCTCCTGATATTGGATGAATCCTGTATCCATAATAGCTGGTCACACTGGAGTACCAGTTAAAATCAACCGGTGTTGCAAACATCTGCAAGTTGCCTTTTGTATCGTTGTAGGCACTGAACAGTTCTTTCTGGAAAAATCCCAGCCTGTCCTGACAGATTGACATCAGGTTTCCACTATTTAAGGTAACATTCAGCACATCTACATCCCTTGTCCTAGTCACTTCCACTTCCTGACTTCCATTATCATCTGCCAGATAACATTCCCATGTCTGATGTCCATGTGCAGATGCCGCCGCATGATTATCATAGTAGACGTCAAACTGTACCCCGTATCTTGCGAAAGCTCCGGTATCTTCTACCGTATATTCGACACCATTCATTACCACCTTTGTTCCCATTGGAACAAACGGATTGGAAGCATCTACCGCTAAGGTGTGATTGGCTGTTGGATATGCTCCACTGGCAGTTGGTCCTCCACTCCAAATACCACAGCAGATTGGACAATTACAATATCCGCTTGTTACAACCTGTCCCAAAGATTCTCCAACTCTTACTGTTGCTGTCTCTGTCACAGTCTCATTGACCGCTTCTGTAGTCAGATGATATTGCTCTGCAAACAATGCATCCAGTTCAGGCTTGACCTGTTCAAAAGTAAACTCCTCATACTTTGCTGACAGATAACTGATCAGGATAAACGGATCATGCTCAATAGGCCCGATGTTATATCGGTATTCCTCATGTCCCGGTTCTTCAGACTCCATGTTGTTAATCCGCTCCTGCAGATTAGCTTCCAACTGTGTATAATACAGTTCCGCTTCCCGGATTGCCTGATCCGATGACAGATAACTGGTTCCCGTGTAAGTGATCACATTTTGTAAAAATACTGCAGAGCATGACGTGACATTCGTTATAATCAGAAACATCAATCCGATCAGAACTGCCACACTGATATACACCTTCCGGTTTTCTTTAAAGAAGTTGGTGACTTTGCCGCCAATCTTCTTGATATAATCAATCGTACCTTTTGTAGCTGTTCCTACTGTCTGTTCACTTCGTTTTGCTTTGGCATAATCCCGTTTGATCTGTTGCTTCTGAATCTGTTTTTTTAGCTTCTTCTGCTCCTGACGGGCTGCCGCCTGTGTCTGTTTCTCTGCCTGTCTCTCCAGTCTGCTTCTCTTTCTGGAAGCCCTCTGTTTCCTTTGTTTGGCACTTCTCTGTTCCAGCCGGTAAATACCTTCGCAGCCTTCTTCCAACTTATGGGCACCTTCTACTGCCGCATTATCGTCTTCATTTTTACTGATCTCACGGTGCAATGCTGCGGAAGTTGCACTTCCTGCTTTCTTAACAACAAAAGCTTTTTCTGTTTTCACAGATTCCCCTTCGCCAAACTTCAGGCGGGATTTCTTCTTTCCAGAACCCTCTCCTTCATTTGCCTGATAAACCTGTGCCTTCTTGGAATGCTGCTTTGCTTCCTTTTTCTTTCTTGGTTCCTCATAAGAAAACTTTTTGGCTTTTTCCTTCTGTTTCTGATGACGGAAATTGACTCCATCCGTATCCATCTGGTTCAATTTCTCCATATCTTTGTCATTTTTCACAGAAGCACCAGTCTCTTCATAAGCAAATTTCAGACGCTGTTTCTGCTTTGGTTTCTTACTTCCACCATTCTTCTTACTCCGGCTGTCTCCTCTGTTTTCTGAAAGATCCGCACGTTTTTCTTTCAGTCTCCCTGACTGGCTGGCTTCGGATTTTTCCGCAAATCTTGATTCTTTTCTGTTCACAGCACGGATTCTTTTCCGGTTTTGTTGCTTTCTATTTTGTCCAAAATCCTCACTTTGGTTCTCCGTTCGCATCAGTTCCGGTGCATCCCTGGATTTTTGCACAGAGGGACGGATATTTTTCCCGCTTCGCTTAGACTGGCGGGGAGACTTATCCACAAGGTTTTCTGCTTTTTCCCCCTGTTTTATTCCCATCTGCACATCACTGACACGGTTACTGACACGAACAGAAGATTTATCCGTCAGGTTTTCTTCCACCAGACCATCTTTGGTCATCTTCTGGACTTTCTTATCCCTGACTTTCATTCTCTGTTCTGCCACTACTTACTCCTCCTTTTTCGGATACCCTTTCCCTGCCTGTAATAAACAGAGAAAAGCGATGCCAAATACAGCACCGCCACTAAAAGTTAATACATATGAAATTGCTCGTAACATTGTCTTCTCCTTTGATTTAACCTGCTTCGGAAGTTTCCTCTAAGCGGGTTGTCATGATTTTATAGAGGGAATTCTTCGGGAATCTGTCTACGAACGGGATAATGACATTTCCATAGAACAGAAGTCCTTCCCCCTCATTACTGTTGGTTACATAGGACAGCTGGGTTGGTGAGATATTCAGCTGTTTTGCAAGAATCTGCCTGTCTCCGGAAGCCTGGTTCAGCATATAAATAAAATCTGAATTTTCAAATATATTCTCTATTTCCCTGGAAGACAATAAATCCTTAATATTCTGGGTGATGCCCGTTGGGATACCACCCCATTTACGGAATCGCTTCCAAATCTCCACGCTGTAGGCTGCAGTCTGCTCTTCCTTCAAAAGAAGATGGAACTCATCCACATAGTATCTGGTGGACTTATGGGCAGAACGGTTCATCGTTACCCTGTTCCAGACCTGATCCTGGATTACGAGCATCCCAATCTTTTTCAGCTGTTTTCCCAATTCTTTGATGTCAAAGCAGACAATGCGGTTATTGATATCCACGTTTGTCTGATGGTTAAATACATTCAAAGAGCCTGTAACATAGATCTCTAATGAAGTAGCCAGCCGCTGTGCTTCCGGCTCTTCCTGTTTTCTCAGAAGGTTGTATAAGTCCTCCAGGATTGGCATCTTCTCCGGTATTGAATCGGCAAGGTATTCCTGATATACTAACCGCACACAACGGTCAATAATCGTTTTTTCTACCGGTTCCAATCCATTCTTTCCTCCAACAATCAGCTCACACAAAGACAGGATAAAATCTGCTTTCAATGACAGCGGATTATCTTCCTCAGAATAATTCAGGTTCAGATCCATTGGATTGATATACTGGTCAGATACCGGCGAAACTCTTACCACCTGCCCATGCAGCGCCTGCACAAGTGCCGAATATTCGGCTTCTGGATCACAGACAATGATATCGTCCTCCGTAATCAAAAAGCAGTTTGTAATTTCCCTCTTTGCTGAGAATGACTTACCGGAACCTGGTGTACCAAGAATCAGTCCATTCGGGTTCTTCAGACGTTTCCGATCAACCATGATCATGTTGTTGGATAATGCATTCAATCCATAATAAAGAGCTTCCCCTTCCTGAAACAGTTCCTGTGTCGTAAATGGCACGAAGATCGCTGTTGAAGATGTGGTAAGCCCTCTCTGAATTTCAATTCGATTGACTCCAAGCGGAATACAGGACATGAGTGCTGCTTCCTGCTGATAATCCAGCTGTTTTAAGGAACAGTTATATTTCTGTGCGATCCCCTGCACCTGGAAAATATTATTATCCAGCTTCTGACGCTTCTTTGCGGTATTCATTACCAGAACTGTCACAAGGAACATTCTCTCATTTCTGGACTGCAGATCTTCCAGCAGATTCTTTGCCTCTTCGCCATAAGTCACAAGGTCCGATGGAAGCACGTCCATATCATAACCGGAACGTACCGCACGCTTCTGCTCTTCGATCTTCATCTTATCAAGATCAGAAATCTTACTCTTGATCATCTTGATTGCTGAACTCTGATCAATGGACTGGATATGAATGTTGACATTGATGCTGTCATCCACATCCAGAAAATCTGCAAGCATCCGGTCTGTCAGCTCCGGTGCAAGAATCTGAAGGTAACTCACACTTCCCATCGTTCTTCCCATCAAAAATGTCTGATTCTTGGAAAAGTTAAAGGAAGTCGGTGCAATAAAATCTTTGGTCTTTAATCCGGTTTCCGGAAGCATCTTGTACTGGAACTTAAATGGTTCAATCCGATCCTGGTTGAACACATGATACAGAATCTCCAGCCTTTCCAGTCCATTCAAAGAATGTGCCTGTGCTCCCAGAACCTTAAAGTTATTTAAGATATCTGTTTCGATTCTTTCAAGCCTTGGTCTTGCTACCTTCAGACTTTCTGCTTCAATTCCAAAAGTGATATACTTCGTCTTTACCAGACCATTATTTCCTTTGGAAAGCTGATTTTTCAGCATAGTACGGTATTCTTCACGAATGGAATTGAAGTCATCGTTCTGATCCGGAATATCAATACTTTTCTCAAATTCTGCCACATCCACCTGCTGATTGATAAAGGACAGCTGCACACTGATGGAAGAATCAAAGTAATTTAAGAAATCACAGTAATTCTCAAATATCGTGGTCTTATCCTCATTTAAAGCTAGCTGATAATTGATGTCATAAAACTGAATCGTCTTAGAGAAAAAGGTCTTTGTCACCTGGCAGATACCATCCTGCAGCATCCGAATATACGGAATGCTCTGCTGTGCAGTTGTAGGAATGCCTTTCTGTTTCCTGCAATCCCGTTCCTGTTTCTTCTTACGCTTTTCCTGTTCTCTTTCTTTTCTGCTTTTTTTGTTTCTTCTTTCCTGACGGTTTCTTTTTTCCGCCAGAGACAGACGCTCCTGCTGAGCCTCCTGCTTTGTCTTTTTTGCCATCCGGCACACCCTCCTTTTTTACAAGGGTGGAAATCTCCTGATAAAAATTTTCTGTCTTATATGGTCTTACCGCTGGACAGATAAACTTCTGTCGAATGATATTTGCCACCACTTTTTCAAAGGGAAGCCCGTCTTTTTCATACATTGCCATGAAGAAAAATGGAAGCATGATCGTTACCATCAGAATGGCAGCAATACTGGAACCGATTGGTTTTCTCATGAACAGATAAAACGGAATCCCCACAACTGCGGCAAGTGAAAAGAAAATCAGCTGCCGCTTTGTCAGATTTAACGCTACTTTTGTTTTGACCTTGGTAAGGTCTTTTGGTACTGGTACATACGCCATGGTATGCGCTCCTTTCCTGCCCGTTAATGGGCATTGAATATTGATTTGCTAAGGCTTCCGGTCTTGAATAATGAAAATGCAAGAATCACGGTATAAGCCGCTACTGAAAACATTGCTGCATGAAGGTCACTGGATATGGTCATTGCATTTACTAAAACTGCATAAATTCCCACACAGACCATCATGAAGAATCCCTGAAATGCCAGTGCGAACAAGCCTTTTAAATAGTTGTTTCCGATATTGCCCCATTCCTTATTGGTCATGGTGGCAAACGGAATTGGTGCTATGGAAGTATAAAGGTAAATTTCTATCATTCTTCCGAACAAGATTACCGTAATGATAATTGACAGAATGTGCATGGTAACACTGATCAACATCGTTTCCATGGATAGCAGGAACAAATCCCCTAACTCCATATCCTCCAGGGCATCCACAATCCGTGAAATTGCTTCTGTTGCATCCACCGCAGTGTTTCCTGATATCACCCCGGCGGCATTGTTGACCACATGCTGGCCAACATCAAAGACCGCCATCGTGATATTGAACGTATTTGTCACCAGATAAACGGCTACATACGCTTTGAAGATCCAGAGGAAAATGTTATAAGTCTCAAATTCATGGAAATTGTTTTTCTGTGTTACCATCGTGATCAATTCATAGCACAGGACAAAGGTGATGATCAGTCCCGCAATGGGGACAATCACCGTTTGGGATATATTCTGAATCAGATTAAAAATCCCTGCATTCCATCCCTGCGGTGTCTGTCCCACCTGCCCGGCTATGGTTCCCACCTGCTCATTGACAGACGTGAACATGTTATCCAAACTTGACTTAATAAGCCCGATCAGGATATCCTTTATCGCTTCCGTAATTCTCTCAATGATGGTGTTCATCTACCACTCCTCTTAAGAGAACAATGTTGCCAGCTGTGGAATCAGGGTAGTTCCCAGCAGCATGATTCCGGCACCAGCCATCAGCTGTTTTATCCCCAATTAGGTGTAAAACTCTGCTCGATGGCGGGCGGCGGCGTACAAAAAATCTATATGGTGTTTTTAAGAGAACCGTCCCGGCGGGACAGGTCAGGCAGTGACCTGTTCCACCTCCGGGATGGGTTTGAGATTAAAATGAATTTCGATAGAAATGTGTCTTGTTTTATCTTCGTCAATGCGCTCATGCACGACGATTTCTTTGATTAAGCGGTTGAGGGTGGCTGCGTCCAGTTCTGTAATGTTGGCGTATTCCTGAATGGCTTCCACCCATTGTTTTGCGTCATTGGCAAGCTGGACTTCATCAGACAGCCGCTTTCTGCCCTCGGACACTTTTGCTTTAAGCTCCGTCTGCTCGGTCTGTGTCTTTTCCAGCATGGTGTTGAAATTCTGCTCACTGATACGCCCTGCAATCATATCCTCATAAAGCCGCATGACCATTTTGTCCAGAACCTCAATCCGTTCCTCGTCCCTTGTAAGGGAGCGTTCCATTGCTTCCCGCTGTTCCCGCTGCTCTGCTTCACAGGTATTGGTCAGGCGGTCGGCAACCGCTTCCCCGTCCATCAGGGCAGCTCTGGCACATTCCCGGATTTTCCGCAGCACATGGCTGTAAAGGGTGTCATAGTCAATCCGGTGCTGGGTGCAGTGGTTCTTTCCAAAGGCGTTGTAGGTCTTGCAGGAATAAATCCGCTGGGGATGTTTTGCGTTTGTGTAGCGTACCGTCAGCGACTTCCCACACTCGCCGCATTTTATCAGTCCGGCAAACAGGCTGATTTCATCGGTCTGCCCCGGACGCTGGCGGGATTTCAGCTTGTTCTGCACAATGTCAAAGCTCATGCGGTCAATCAGCGGTTCATGCTGTCCCTCCACCACAATCCAGTCCTCCGGCTTCTTTTCCCCAATTGTGCCGATTTTGAAACGGTAGTCTTTTTTCTGGGAAGCAATCGCACCGGTGTAGACGGGATTCATCAAAAGGTCTTTGATAACGGAGAAGTCCCACATATACCGCCCGTTTTCCGGGTCTTTCTTTTCCCATTTGGTTCGGGTGTTGCGAAGCCCCCGTTCCCGGTTCCACCATGTGGGGCAGGGGATTTTTTCTTCCT
>NZ_JAJDML010000219.1:0-285 GCF_020594215.1 Blautia sp. DFI.1.216 | reverse complement strand
TCTCTATCTGGGTTATCTGTTCTTTATTTGGATAGATCCTTATTTTTACTGCCCGATTTATCTTTCTCACCCTGACTCTCTATATACTGATGGATTGTTTCAACAGGTACTATATTTCAAGATTTCTTTTGCTCTCTCTGACATCTTATCGTCTAGCATCTTTCTGCTATATTTCATAACCATGATCAGCCAAAAACACTGAATGAAAATTAAAGAGCATATTGTTCTTCTTTTCTATTATAATATATTTATTGTATCAGAACAAGTGTTTTTGTGATTTTTTAT
>NZ_JAJDML010000218.1:0-286 GCF_020594215.1 Blautia sp. DFI.1.216 | reverse complement strand
ATCAGATCCATGAAAACTTTCTTTACCTTGAAAATAAGATTTTCAGGGGCATGGATCAGATCAAACAGCTGCGGATCTATCCGCCGGAGAATGGAAGCTGTAAAATTATTGTTGTTTATGAGGTCCCTGACCAGGAAGAACTTCCACAGAACGGACATGAACTGTCCATTGATCTGGGACTCCATAATCTTATGACGTGTTATGATTCCGGGAACGGTAAGACGTTTATCTTGGGCAGGAAGTACCTTGCACTGGAAAGATATTTCCATAAAGAGATCGCAAGGGT
>NZ_JAJDML010000217.1:0-287 GCF_020594215.1 Blautia sp. DFI.1.216 | reverse complement strand
ATGACTTCGTGATCAGCAAGAAATCAAATATGCTCCAGACAGGAAAGTTCAGCAAGACAGTTTCCTCAACCGGCAAGCCACAGGCATCTTTCAGATATCTGGCAAAAGGTACCTGGTATGTGGCAGCCCGAAGCTGGGTTCTGGATGCACAGGGCAATAAGGTCTATGGTTCCTGGACAAAGGTTAAGAAGATCAAGATCACTGTTGTCACACCGCAGCAGCCAAAGATCAGGAATATCACTGTAAAAGGAAACACTGTGACTGTTACTTACACAAAATGCAAAAAT
>NZ_JAJDML010000216.1:0-288 GCF_020594215.1 Blautia sp. DFI.1.216 | reverse complement strand
CTCTCGTTTCCAGGCTCCAGCAGTTCATAGGTTTACCAGTTACAGACTTCTCAGGATCTGCAAGTGTATCGCATCTCATACATATCATCGCATCACCAGCCTGCCAGCTGGCTTCGGTCAGTGCTTTTTCGCAGCATTACAGACTGAACTAAAAATCTTTGTTTTGTCTTATAATCCTATAGCGGCATCTTCCTCGTGCTCTTTGCATGAAATGTCACGTCAGTTATTATTGGATATTCAGTTATCATGGTTCATTTTAGGAAGTCCTTTAACTTCCTCTAATTACTA
>NZ_JAJDML010000215.1:0-291 GCF_020594215.1 Blautia sp. DFI.1.216 | reverse complement strand
ATACAAGCGTGTACCAGCTCAACGAATTAGATTTTATGTACCGCCAGCTTTCAAGCGATATGCAAGAAGAATATGTATCACTACTTACGGTGTTTGAGAATTTAGAAGCACTTTATATTTGCAGGAACGTGATTACGGTTTATCCTGACTGCAAAAGCATGATAGATGTTGCAAGGCAAAAGCTGATGAACGACCCGACATTTAAGCATTTATCCGAGGACTGTCAAGAATATTACTTTGACTTTGAAGCCTATGCTTCTCACTTGCAGGAACACGGGAAATTTTTAGTAA
>NZ_JAJDML010000214.1:0-293 GCF_020594215.1 Blautia sp. DFI.1.216 | reverse complement strand
TTGATTGTCCCCAATCATAGATACTAACGCTTCGGTCTGTTCGTCTATCTTCTGGCAGGCAACTTCCTTTAATTTTCCAGTTACCAGTTTCTTTGACTGTTCCTGCATACTGCGGATTGAGCTTTCTGTGGCAATCTGCAACGCATGAATTTTACCCTCACGGGACTGTGCGATAAGCTGTCGGAAACTGTCATGCACGATAAATTTCTGCTCTGCGGATAGAAAAGAATAGTTGTATGGTATCAGCTCATAGTAGGCGAACACCTCATTGTCCTTGTTCCAGACAAGGTTAT
>NZ_JAJDML010000213.1:0-294 GCF_020594215.1 Blautia sp. DFI.1.216 | reverse complement strand
AGGAAGAAAAAATCCCCTGCCCCACATGGTGGAACCGGGAACGGGGGCTTCGCAATACCCGCACCAAATGGGAAAAGAAAGACCCGGAAAACGGGCGGTATATGTGGGACTTTTCCGTTATCAAAGACCTTTTGATGAATCCCGTTTACACTGGGGCGATTGCTTCCCAGAAAAAGGACTACCGTTTCAAAATCGGCACGATTGGGGAAAAGAAGCCGGAGGACTGGATTGTAGTGGAAGGACAGCATGAACCGCTGATTGACCGCATGAGCTTTGACATTGTGCAGAACAAGC
>NZ_JAJDML010000212.1:0-303 GCF_020594215.1 Blautia sp. DFI.1.216 | reverse complement strand
TCCATTTCGTTCATCATAGCCATTTACCCACACAATCCAGACGGTATCTGGCTCTTTTGAACCTCATCTTCATTATAGCCTATATCTTTCTTTTTAGCAAGATATTCTTTTGTATTTATTTTACCGTATTTCTGGGAAATCAGGCTGACGAACACATCGGTTGCGTCCAGTTCCCCGTCAAATACAGTGGTCACATGAATCTCTGTTTTGTTTTTTGCCATAGGCAGTTATCCTCCATACATGAAAATAGCCAGACAGAGGGTGTCGGCAACGAAGTCCGGCAACGGGCTTCAAAAGACCTTG
>NZ_JAJDML010000211.1:0-306 GCF_020594215.1 Blautia sp. DFI.1.216 | reverse complement strand
TCGTCCTCCTGCCCTTTGGATAGCATAGCGTCCAGCATCCGGCAGTACATGACCTTTGCGGTGCTGCTGACTGGAAATCCTGTCAACGCTCTGGGAAATGGCATACAGGGCGGCAATGGTGTGTCTATCGTCATAAATTCAAAATTCATTCGGTGTGTTCCTCCTTTTTCTTTGCTCGTTTGGATAAATAACGGGGGCAGTCAATCACAACCGCCCGGAAGCTCTGCCTGCACCCATGCTGGCATTTCCGGCATAATTCGTTGTAAGTGACACGCCCCCGGTCATTGAGGTAAAAGGAAAGCTCAT
>NZ_JAJDML010000210.1:0-308 GCF_020594215.1 Blautia sp. DFI.1.216 | reverse complement strand
TCAAAGAAAATAAAGGACGCTATGAATGTGGCGGTTATATCTACTCTGGCGAGGGACAGGAATTAGGACAATTCTGGGCGAAGCTGAATGTCGGA
Source organism: Blautia sp. DFI.1.216 (assembly GCF_020594215.1). Classification (NCBI taxonomy): domain Bacteria; kingdom Bacillati; phylum Bacillota; class Clostridia; order Lachnospirales; family Lachnospiraceae; genus Blautia; species Blautia sp. DFI.1.216. Next base: position 213 of record NZ_JAJDML010000210.1, on the reverse strand, counting down.
AATGCGAAACTGCAAAAGACTTCCAGTAATAACAGCATTACAGACGGTAATGGGAATTACTCTATTGCAGGTGCAACCTATGGTGTCTTTTCTGATAAGGACTGTACGAAACAGCTTGCCACCCTTACGACTGATGGAAACGGAAATACAGATGTTGTAGAGGTAACGGCTGGCACAGTCTATATCAAGGAATTATCCGCACCAGCAGGATAT
>NZ_JAJDML010000021.1:0-65397 GCF_020594215.1 Blautia sp. DFI.1.216 | reverse complement strand
TTTTGGCATATTCATGCCAAAACACCTCGCGGGATAGTGGTATGTGAACAGTAACGAATCTTCACTATGGCAATGAAATTTCGCCTTGTATGAGCACGGTTTTATGAGCATGACATAAAATATAATGTAAACAGTTTTCAGAGAAGGGAATTATATATGGAAAATTATCGGATGGGATGTTCCGGCAACCGCCCTTATAACCGTACCTGCGGTATGAATATGCCTCAGCCTTCAAATAGAAATATGAACAGTTCCGAATGCTCTGTCAGAAACACGACAGACTGTAGCTGTACTATACCGGGTGTCAAAGAAAAAAAACATAAAATGTTTTCGCATCTTCAGTATCTGGAACCTGCAATGGCATATGTTCCCTGCCAGAAGTTTACAGAGAATTTCCCACTGCAGTATGCATTAAATGTAGGAACCATTTTCCCACAGTTATGCAAACCATTTTGTGGAAAGAGAGGTATTCGAAGATGAAAACAGATTGCTCCCAAAAACAGTTATTAAACCGTATCGATCAGGTCAGTTTCGCAGTCAATGATATGACTCTGTACCTTGACACACATCCCTGTGATGAAAAGGCTCTGACTTACTGTCACGAACTTGTGCAGGAACGAAAAAAGCTATTAAAAGAATACGCCGAAGCATATGGTCCCCTGATTATTGACATTACAGATCAGACCGGAGAATCCATCTGGAAATGGATGGAACAGCCATTCCCATGGGAAAAGGAAGGAGCGTGCAGATAATTTATGTGGAATTATGAAAAAAGGCTTCAATATCCGATCAATATCACACAACCCAATGCAAAAATTGCACAGTATATCATGAGCCAGTACGGTGGCCCGGATAGCAATACCCTATAATATAAAAATACCGAAAAATGATACAATATCTTGTTGAGCCAGAGGAGTAAAATCCTGTGGCTCTTTTTTATATATTATACAGGTTAAACAAGCTTTTTGAAATACCCTGCCGGAACAAATTCAAAAACAAACCCTTCTGTCGGATGCGGGATCCGGATGAAGTACCACTTCTTGCCCTTTACGGTTTCGGTGTATTTCATCACATCTACAACCGCATTCTTTTTAATCACCGGGAACATTTTCGCCTGAGTCTTGCCGGCTGCACTGTAGCATTTGCAATCCTTTGTGAATCTGGCCACATAAGCTACTGTGTTCTGTTTCTTCTTTGCATCAGATGTGACAGTCTGATCTCCGGCATAGCGTAAGATACAATTCCACGGATAATTTCTATAGTTGCGAATCAGAAACTCTTTTCCGGTCTGATCTCCCGGCTGTCCGCCATGTGCGGTACCTTTCTCATTAATGGATGCTTCTACCTCTTTGCCAGCTCCACAGTACATTGCAACATGGTGAGCTTCATTCAGCAGCACATCACCACGCTTTAACCCTGTTCCGGTTCCTCTGTTGACAGAGACGGTAATGTCTTTGAATCCGTTCTTCAAGAACACATTTTTCATATCTCCTGTGTATGTAGCACCACCAGACTTAACCGGAACTCCGGCGTTCTGCCATGCCTGGATCACAGCCGAGGAGCAGTCGTAATCTCCCTTTTCTCCCCAGCGGTAGTCCTGATCGTAGCCATGAGAATCATCTTTCGCCCATGTCTCCATCTGTCTTATTGCTTTTTCTGTCTTAGTCATTGCAACACCTTCTTTCTCTGTACTATCAGCATATGTATGAATCATGTTTATGACAGCTTTCTGCCTGTCTGTGTAATCCCCTACCTGGTTCGGAGTCGGGTCTGTGGGATCCTGACACAGTGTTGTGTAAATCTTGTCTACGGTGTACGGTTCCGGAGTCTTAGACAAGATTCTCTTCAGCGCATCAAAGCCGCCCTGGTGCAGGATATTGATGCATTCCATCATTGCGGTGTCCGGCATGGTTCCGTAGGCTTTTTCGATAATTGGTATGTATGTTCGTATCTGGTCTTCCATGTACTCATCCTGACACTTCTTTCCAAGGTCGGTGCTGATGATGTCCACAATACATTTTCCTTTCGCAGATTCCGCTGTTACGGCGTATGTATCCCAGTTCTTCATCAGGAGGTCTGATTCCATCCCGGCATTGTCTATATCCTTGAACAGCTTCGGGTTGGCTCTCTGGATCCGGTACAGAAGTTCTTTTGCTTCGTCAGCATACCACTGGCCTGCACCGATGGTAATTGCAATCTCATTGTCACAGTTCGCCCCTGCACCGGCGAAACAGGAATAATCCTGTCTGCCATATACCTGATCTCCGGATTCCACTGCGTACAGTATTTTCCTCAACACAATTACATTTTGCTTATCCATAAGCATTTCCTCCAAAAGGGATGATTCCTCATCCCCTGAATCATTCGTCTTTATTTGTCTGTTTAATGATCTGGTTCACATATGTAGAAAGACCGGCAATCAAGATTCCCTGTGTGATCGCTGTAAAGATCGCCATTGCAATATCCTGTCCGGTACCGCAGGTGCAGGTGGCAAACACATAGATTGCACAGATTGCAATGCTGATTCCGCCAAGGATAAGCGGGATATACTTATCTTTTACTGCCTGTGCCTGTTTGAGCGCCATTCCTACAAAATATAAGGCAATTGCTACTACGATGAGTTCCGGTTTTACATAATTTGTAATCTGTTCCATAATCATTCTCCTTTTCTTTCCAGGTCTTCTATTCTATGATTCGCAACCTTAATCTGTTCCTCATGTACACTCATTTTTTCTTCCAGAGCATAAGTTCTTTTGATAAGGTTATTGTGTTCATTTACTCTTTTAGTCAGCTCTTCCAGCTTATACTCCATAAGAGTTCGTGTCTTTTCCTGCTGTGCATTATTGCTGATCACACATACAATTAATGTAACCGCCGCACTGATGCAGGCTGAAATGATTGTTTCCATTTCTTTTTCCTTTCTGGCAATTGCGCCGGCGCAATTTTAGATAAAATAAAAGAAGCCTCTCGGCTCCGCTCTGATTCTTCTCATAAATTTCTCCTAAACAAAAAGAGAGCATTTCTGCTCTCTATATTGTGTGTTTTATATGGAGTATGTTTTTTTGCAAGCCCAGTTAAAATGTTTCTTTAAAGAATCCAGCCTTTGCCAATTCCTCGCTCATTTTTTCATCTTGGCTCTTTCCATCATTCTGAATTTTGCCAAGCAAATCATTAAGCATATCTTTCAGCTGACTTATGTTTGTGCTCAAATACCCATCCATTTGTGCACGGCTTAATTCGTATATCCTGCCACGTTCCAATTGATTCAGTTTGTTACTAATATTTAAAAGTTCACTACTATACCTTTTTGAAATGTCATAATCCAGTTTACTCATCGCTTGTACCTCCATTGTTTTTTTATTTATTCTATCATCCTATTTATAGAGATACAATCGTTAATTGGAAGTTTTGATAGTTAACTAAAGCTCTCGTCCCAAAAGTCCATGAGCAGTAAACCCTTGTATTTACAGGAATTTTCTCGTATCTATTGCTATCATCAGTACCAATCTGCTTTAGTTAATTAGTTTCCGCTTTCGGTTCTTCTTCCTTATTAATATCCATCAACTCATTATACTGTTCCTCTGTGATTCTCCCAACTGCAAAAAACACATCAATCTTATTCTTTAAATCATCTGTAAGTCCGTTTCTTTCTTTAAGTTTTAATAATGTTCTATATAACATAATCATACCTCCAATTCTGTAAGTGCTACTGCGTATTCGCTGTTTACATAGGCTTCTGCTGATTGTAAGTCCATATCATAGATGTAATCTCGGTTGTCGTTTAACTGTTGCTTCACATAGTTCCAACCATTAGTCATGCTAATCGGATAGTTAAATACTGTATATCCGTCAAGCTGTTCTGAATTGACGCTGATGTTTGTAGTCGGATAATATGTGGATAGTGATTTTAGAGATTTGATTTGTTCAAGCGATAATTCTTCTTCAGTTTGTGAAGTTAATACATAAATTACATATGTATCTTGAACTAATTTAATTGCTGTTTGCCTATCCGTAAATCTATCATCAACAAAAATAATGCTGTTATTGCTAGGAATGTACACATATCCGCTTTTATCAGTCCACATCGAACTTTTATACCGGTTCGATATAGGACGATGCTCTTTACTTGCATCATTAACACTGAATGCTAAATAACCATTTCCGTTTGAGTGGAGACCATGTGATGCATTTACATCTTTAACATCTTTCAAGTTTAATCGCTTTACTTTTCGATACAATTTTCCTTTCTCAACATCCACATAATCACTAACATACTGTTGTTCACCGATTGTGACGTTGCCACCTGAATTTACAGGGATTGCGTTGAGGGTAATATTGTTAAGCGTAACAGATTGAACCTTTAATCCATCTTCATTTATTACTTTAACAGTCGGATTCACCACGCTCTTAATCTCAACTGGATTTTCGGGTGAGGGTGTTCCATCCTGTGAGAGTTTTCCATATATCATCATATCTTTAATCTTTCCATTATCAGAATCAGTAATATGAGTTCCGCCCTGATTCGATGCATAGAACTTTGTAATTTTGTTGGATAAACCATCCTTCAGTGAAGCAACATCCTTTTTATTCTGTTCGATCTGCTTTGATGCATCCTCTACACTTTTTGCAGATTGAGCCGCATTGTCAGCAGAAGTCTTTGCACTTTCAGCTGATGCAGCAGCATTTTCCGTATTACTGGCAACAGTCTGAGTGTTTTGTGCTACTTCCTGAGCATTATTCAAAACAGTTTGGGCGGCTTCTTCTACAGTTGCTCTATCATCCGCAACGGTTTTAGCATCATTCCCCACTCTGGTTATGATCTTTTCTCCCTCAGTCTTTACGGTATTGACCGATGTATTTTGCTGATTGGTGATTGTATCTATTGCCTGTTGTTTTGTAGTATTAATCTCTTCTTTCGACTGTTCAACCGCTTCGGACACTCTACTGCCAAAACCGGCAATCTGTTCATTGACATTCTGCTCAGATTCAGATACTGTCTTTCTTGACTGTTCGGCGCTCTGAGCAGAATTCGCAGCGCTATTTTTGCTATTTTCCGCTTGCTGAGCCATCTGGACTGTATCGGAATGTAACTGTTGTACATCTGTCTGGTCTGCTTCTATTTCCTGCTGTGCCAGCTCTACTGCTGCTCTGGATATTTCTACCTGTGCGGCTTTATTAATCACATCGTTATATGCAGCAGTGTATTCCGGCGTCATATCTCCGGGCGCAGCTATCATCTGCCAATGTTCTGAATTGTGCCCCGAATCAGGGGCTATTCCGGTGATTGTTGTCTCCAACTCTGCCTGGCAGAAATATGAGCCGCCCTGATATGAAACTGTATCAAGATATTCATACGCAGCTGAGTCATCATATTCTCCTCGTGGGTTTAAGGAGATATTTCCTAAATCTGTTTCTGTATAATTATTTACTGTATTTGACATCCGGTACCTCCTCAAACTTTCAGCCGGTATTTCAAACGTGATCCGATTCGTTTAAAATTCACTTTATCAATAGTTGGATCTGAATACATTTTTAAACGGCCCTTGACAACTTTAAAAGCTGCAAAGAAAACATTTCCTGTATCACCTTTCAGACTTTCATGTTTTTCTTTCACATAATCGTCTATCTCTTTCTTTGCCTGTTCACTTTTCTCGGAAACCTCTTCTACAGAATCTTTTGCTTCCTGGCTGGCTTTCTCTGCCCGATCAGCAGCATTGTTTACTTCTTCAATCGCTTCCCGGAAGAATTTCTTTTCCTCCGGTGCATCTACAAGATCTGTGTTCGGCTTTGGTCTTGCCCGGACCGGGATTGTGATCTTGTATTTTGTTTCTCCAGATTCAGTATCTGTAAGATAGATGAATGCATAGATACTGTAATTGTCTCCTGCGACCTTCCTGAGAAAGCTGTCAGGAATCTGTACCTGTGCAGTTTTGTCTTTTACGGCTCCGATCTGAATCAGAGATTCTCCTTCCCGGTCCTGATCAGAAAAGTGGACTTCAAATGTTGCAGGAAGAGTAATTCCTTCTATCTGCAGTATCTGGCCATAGTCATACTGCCAGAGGGATGTTGTTCTCGCATATGTGTAATCGTTAAATGTTGCTGTTATGATGTTATCCCTCTTCTGCCTCCCTCTTTAGCAAATTCCATTCTTTTTCCGTGATAATATTCAATGCCCATTCTTTCGGGATGTATAGTTTCATTCTTTTATTGATTTTATTTTTTTTGTAATATCTATTCCAGAAATAGGCATTTGCCAGCGCTCTTGCTTTATGCATAATGCAAATATATGTTGCCCTGGCGTCCGGTGTGCCGAAAATCTGGTAATTGTATGCAGTGCACCAGCTACAGCCCTCTGCAATAGGGCAGTTAAAACACTCGTCTGTGCTCTGTGTTCTCCTGTCAATTTTTTTCAAACGCTCTACGCGGCATCTGTCGCATTCCGTCTGGCAGATTCCATGATCTACGTCTCCGATTGAATAAGGTTCCTGTTGATTTCCCAGAGAGCTTTCCATGTAGCGCAAACACGGATATATAATGCCTGCCGGATCTACGGCCAACATCACTCCATTTCCGCCGCACCAGTTCTCCAGATCCGACGAGAGCTTCGGATGGAAGAACTCCTCTTCAAACAGCGAACAATAATAATCATTTTCGAAATCCATATTATTTTCCAGAATGTAATCCGCGAGACGCTTCATGTCGTTATATAGTACGGTGGCGTGAATTGGTTTCCATCCATCCTCATATACGCAGTTCGCATTTATTTCGCAATATCCCAGTTCAAACATATGGACAATCGCATCGTATGTATGCATGACATTGGCCGGCGCGATAGTGATCTTTGAACCCATGTAATTTCCTTTATTCATCCAATCTTTTGCAGCAGATACTGCCAAGTCATATGATGGACTTCCATCCGGGAATATGCGGCAAGAATCGTGTAATTCTTTGTTTCCATCAACTGTAACTGAGAAAGACAATCTGTTTTTCCATTTGTTTAGCACTCTTCCGACTTCCGGATCATGATATAGCGTTCCGTTTGAGCATATAGAGAACATCGTTTTATCAAGCCACGGATGATTAAGTTCTATCATTCTGTCAATTGCATATGAGCATATCTGATCTATTAATTTTGCTTCTAGCAATGGTTCACCGCCAATGAAGTCAATAATCAGTCCTGGGGATTTTTGAGGATTGATATATTCTTTCATTCCTTTTTCTCCAGTTAACAGCATGTCTAACATTTTTTTTGCTGTTTCAAGGCTCATTTTGCGTTTTCCTTTTTTAATCTGATAGCAGTATGTGCACGCCAGATTGCAGTCATCAGTCACCTGAAATGTGACTGTTTGCGTTAAGATTTTTTCTTTTTCATTCGCCTGATGAAGTTCCGGATATAATCTGCTTAATTGCTCCGTATACTGCTCAGTTCTTTTCATTTTCAACACCTTCAATTTCACAATTGCACATTATGTTGATCTCAAGTTTCGTCGAATTGTTTGGAAGCATCCAATTATATTTGTGCTTCTTTATTGTTTCCGGTATATACAACTTTTCAATTTCCTGAACTGCCAGTTTGTACTCCGCTTCCAGTTCTGCTCCTTTTTTTTGATATGCTTTGAATGCATCAGAATTAATAATATCCGGATCATTCGGATGTGATTCAATAATTCTCTGGATAACATCTTTTGCAAATCCCAGCTCAAAGTTCAATCTTTCAATGTATTCTGCTTTTTCTCTTTCGATTTCTACAATTATCTTTCTCATAGTTTTCCCCTTCCTTAGATTGTTCCAAGTTTTATTGTGATCACGCTTCCTCTGTCTGACAGATCCTCTGTGATTACGTCTACTTTCCATCCCGGGAAGTCCCTTTTTGTTTTTCCAACGCTTAATGTGAATTCCGAGTCGTTTCCGTCTGATAATTTTTTCTTGACTGATTCAAAAGTTTCATTTTCTCCCACATACATGGTGATAAGGCTGTTGTAATTTAATTCATTTCCTTTTCCATCTTTAAATTTTTCAAACGAGAATGAATTGTTCATTCCTGCTATTTCTATTTCCTGTTTATTTTTTAAAACTAACTTCATTTTTCTTCCTCCTGTTTTTCAAAAATGACCAAGTCGGTCATTTTACTGTAGATGAAACTTGCCCATAGCATGTATCTTTGCATGTATTTCCGCAATTAGTAGAACAATTTGACGAGCATGAAGTACTGCATCCTCCGCAAATCGTAGAACAGCTATTTGAGCACGATTCTGCGCATCCTCCCATGCATGAAGATGTGCATTCGGATCCGCATGAACTTCCGCACGAACTGCAACCAGAGCATCCGGTGCATGATGTCGAACATGATGCTGTGCATCTGTTGTCGCATCCAGTACAGTACCCCGAACATGTTCCGGAGCATCCTGAGCAATCGTATGAACAACTATAACCACATCCAGTGCAACTATTTTTGCAGCTGCCCGAACAGTCATCTGCGCATGTCGCAGAACAGTTGCCTCCGCATCCGTTTGTGCAGTCCGCGCAAGTCTGTGCGCAATTTGTCGTGCAGGTCTGGAAACAATCCGTTTTGCAGCCAGCTTCGCAATCATCTGCGCATGTCGCCTGGCAACCCGTACATTCATCCTCGCATGCTCTATTGCATTGCCTGTCGCAATTTCCACTGCATCCAGTTTTGCAACTAGTCGAGCATGCGGTTCCGCATGAGCTTCCGCAATTTCCTTTCGTTGTGTTCTGGCAACTTGTCGCGCACTGAGTTCCGCAACTAGATGTACAAGCCCTTTCGTTTTCCTCCTTTTAAGCTTTTATTGATGTAGTGCATCCTGCACCGCATGTATGTGTGCAGCCGCTCGAACAGCCGCCTGTGCAGCCGCCACAGCCACCCGAACAGCCATCTGAGCACTGCTTTCCGCATGTGGTGCTGCAGTTTCCAGAGCACGAAGTGCACCCCATGCAGGTAGATGCACAGGCCAGTTCGCATAGACCTGTGCAATTCCCTCTGCACCCCGATACCTTTGCATCTTTCTGTATGTTTAGCATTTTGTCCGCGAAGTTTTCTGCTTTTTCCAAGGTCATTTCAAGCGCAGTTCTTTCTTTTTTCAGGCTGTTATCTTGCAGGAAATCGTTGATTTCTAAAAGCGGATCAACGATTTTTTGAATATGCTCATCTGAGATCTGTTTTCCATTCTGCGGCATGATACTAAAATCATATTCCTGTGATGCATATTTCTTCAGTGATCCTCCCATTTGTTCTGCTGTTCTGCTCATCATTGTTTTTCTTACTTTTTCTTTGATTCGTTTCAAAGATTCAGCTGTTATAATCCTTTTTTTCTCCTATACTGCTGACACTGACGTGTAAGCCGGGTTCACGAGCATATAGTCAATTGTTACTGTTTCCATTATTGTTGTTTTTAAAATCGACGCTTCGATGTGCATTTTCGTACCTTTTTTCACTTCCCCAAAGTCTACGATAGTTCCCAAAATCTTATATTTATTGTTTACGTCAAGCATGCTTGGTGAAATGCGGATTTCTTTAACGATTTCTCCGGCAGATGATCCTTTTCTGATTTTTACAGATATAACAGAATCCGTTTTCGATATATCCGAAACCTTCATGCGAATCATAACTGAATATGTTCCTATTTTCAGTGCAAGACTTTTTGAGAACAACGTTATTTCTGATATAGAGCTTGCATTTTTGCTCAGAACAGAGTATTCTGCTTCTTCATCGTTAATCGTAGCTTCCGTCGAAAGATTTGTCCCTCCGACATAAATTCCTCCAGCATTTTCTACTTTTGCAAGAGTTTCATCGACCTTGTCCATCATGTCTGCGAAATCTTTCACGTTAAAGAAATCATCATCCTCCGGTTTTGGAAATCCATAATTAGTTGTTTTCTGCAAATGTTACCTCCTCATTCCGCAGCTGGTAATATGTCTTTTCTTTTAGCTGCTTATATGTATAAGGTTTGTATTTTTTGTATTGATTGTATCTAAGAATTATTTCTAGCAAATAATCGAGCGGAACCATCTGTTCAAACAGATCTTCTACTCCCTTAATCATATACTTTCTCGTCACCTCAACCTGGCATGATACCTGTTTTTTATCCAGTTCAATGTCCAGTATATAGTTTTCTCTTCCGAGTACTGCGTCCAGTTTCTGGCGCAGCGTTGTTTCTGTGTATACAGGGCTGGACCACCACCTCAAAAGAACTTCCAGTCTCCGGTCTTCCAGGCTCGCCGTATCAAGAGGCTGGATTCCAAGGATCTTTTCTCTGTGCTTTATACCTGACTCTGCAGATGTCTTAATTGTAATATCCTGATCTATTTCTTCCAAATGTCTTTCAAGAATTTCACCAATAGTGTCTCCTGCGTCGATGCACGCTTTTATTTCCCGGATATTTATTACAGCTTCCGGATATTCCACTTTTATGTGCATGTAATCTCCCCTTTTACCGGGACTGATTTATCTGTTATCTGTAGATTGTCATCTGTCCCATTGATCAGTGTTCCTGTGACATCTATTATTCCTTTAATTTTTACAATCGCAGCTTCTATCTGCAAAATACGTACAATAATCGTGTCGTTTTCTTCCCATCCTTTTCGAAGACTAAGCAGATATTCATCGACAGCCTGATTAATATAGCTCGTTAAAGCTTCTGTAGTGTATCCGGATTCGCATGTTATAGTCGTTGTGATATTTACGGTTGTTTCTTTTACTCCAGTAATGAACACCCTGTGTCCGATTGGCGCAAATCCTTCTCCTTCTCCACTGTTTACGACCGGATCTACTGCCGTCTGTGTTGCAGTAATAACATCTTGTGGTGGCGTTCTATAGTCCTGTCCAATAATAGTTATCGCAATTCTGTCAGATGGCGTTTTCACCCGTTCCAGCTTGCATCCATAGACACCTCTCAGCTCTTTAACACGGCTCTTGTAATATTCTCGGTTTCCGGCGAACCCTCGGTAATTATAAGTTGCTAACAGTCTTGCACGATAGCTTTCTGTTTCTTCCTGATCAGTGCCTTCCAGAATACACTTGATACTTCTACCCCACTCAAAATTTTCTACATATTCAATAGGGTCAAGTTCTCCTGTAATATGGTTCGGTTCTGCTCCTGGTTCGTCACATCCAAGCCTGTATATATGTTCCGCATCATTTATCACATTAAAAACAGTGTAGTTATATTCATCAAGATTCCATCTCGATCCTAATGGCACCTCACAATTAAATTGAGCGGTAATTTCCGAATATGTCGCTTGATTGATGTAGCACCCCCTGTCATTTCCATTCCTGATAAGGTGTTCCAGATCCGCAGTGTCCGCGTACATGTTTTTCTCAATTCCTGAAAGTATCAAATAAGCTTCCTCAAGTCTTACTGCCTGTTTTGCACATGCATTAAATATCAGGCTGCCTTCCGATGTGTCGATATCATCTGGCATATCTTCCATCATTGAGCGCATTATTGTTTCATAAGTCATTTCTTCAAACATCTGTGTTCACCTCCCCGTCTCCGAGTTCTGTTATAAGTCTGAACGTCAGCGTAATCTTTTCTTCCTGCTTTATGCATGAAAAATTCTCAATTCCGGTTATATACGGATTTTCTGTCAGACATTCTTCCGTCATCCTCTCCAGTTCGGAATCTGTCAGTTCTTCAGAATAACTCTTTCCTACAAGATTCTCATATTCCTGTCCATAATCTTCTGAATAGATATAATACCGATAGCGTGGTGTTCTTAACGCCAACCACGCCCACACAAGAAGCGCATCGTATCCTTCGACCATCTTTCCGGAAAGTTGCCCTGTCTCAAAATCAATTCCATATTCCCTGGGAATATATAAATTTTCTTCCTGAGTTTCTTCTTCAGTTTCTTCAAACGGAAACATCATTCTGCTTCCACCACCTTTGCAATCAAAATGTATTTCTCATGTTTATGCAGTTTCAAGAGAAGAACGATATCTCCTTCTTTTAAGATGTTTTTTCTATATTCTTCCATAGTGACATTATGGTCGGAGTCTGTCATATATTCTGCCGATTCAGGTTTTGAAGTATGCAGGAATATTTTTTTGTTCGGGTCCAAGCGCAAATTGCAATCTATTAGATAATCTTCTTTTTTTAACGTCATCGTGTCTACTCTAACCTTTCCCGACTCCATCATAACTCCAAGCTGAGGTACCGGAGGGTTATAGAATTTTCCAGCTTTTCTCATTTGCTCTACGAACCGTTCATATGTATTTATAGACCTTGATATCTTCCTCCATTAATAGCTGCAGTTACTTTTTTCCCCTGCCACTGACTTACATTTAACAGTGCTCCCGAGTTTGAGTAATCGCTTCCGCCCATACTCTCCCATTCTATAATCGACCATCCAGAAGCCGGGTAGTCCTGCCAATGCCCATAAACACTACCGCTACTGTCTCCTGCGTTTTTTTCATCAGCAACAAGGCAATTCAGTTTTATTCCTCCTTCCAGAGTAAAACTTATAAGGTCACCACAAGATCCAAAATATGATCCCACAGCAACAAGATAATAACCATCTATAGTCGCTATGCCATGATCGCTTGCTCGTCCTTTCGCATTCCATATATCTGCAACCCTTCTTTGCATAGAATCACCATTCCATCGACTATACCAATATGGATATATTGTATAATCCCATGGGCATATGCCGGATTGTTGCAATCCCGCTGGTACCGGTTTGGATGTACCAGATATAGTCGCGCCGCTTCCAACTGATATTGTTGTAACAGGATAGTCAATGTAACAAAATCCATATACGTCACTTCTTCGATTTCCACACTGCTTTCGTGCTGCAAGCCCGCCTGTTGCACCGCTTGTATTTCCCTCAATAGACACATAATCGTTGATTCCCGATCCGGAAACACTTTCCACCAAGCCTATATGGCTTCCTCCACCCGGTCCGTACACTACCAGTGCGCCAACTTTTGGCGTTGTTCCAAATTTTCCCCTTGCCTGGTACCATTGTGTCACCTCAGAACAGCTTGCAGTCTTTCCTCCACCTATAAACAGGTCTCCATGTCCAGATTTATTGAAGATTGACCATTGAAAGATGCAGCACCATGCAACTCCATTGTACCCGTAGTATTGTGTGGCTTCATTCGTGCTTCCTGATATTCCGATCCATGCTCGTGCCTGATTCAGTACATCATCCAGTGCATTGCTGGTCGTTGTACTGCTGCCGCCTGCAGAATTCGCAATCTGTTCCTCGTCTTCCTCCTGAATATCCATCACGTTTTTGAACGCAAGTTCCAAAGTTGTCGTATAAACTCCACCGTTCCATTCATGGCTGTCATTTTCTATCCAAAATTTTCCCTTCAGTCCGGTCCTGGAGTCCTCTATAATCACACCTAATCCAGAAATGCATCTGTAGTCCCCAATCATAGTCAAATTTGCGGTTTTATTTATGCCTTGCAGTTCTGCCTTAGCTTCCGTTTTCCCGTTTCCACTATCTACGGATATCGCGTTTTGAAATATGCCGTATTTCTTTATCCAGTTTGAGTTACTCACACTTCCAATTTTATTATTGTTTGAGTCATAGATATATACACGATTTACCATGCTGTCTAAATCTTCTGTATATGAGGACTCTGTAATTCTTTCCCCCTGCCGTATGTGGAAATTGGGGATAACTTTCCCTTTCTGTATGACCTCTAGCTTATCTCCGTTCATTTGTGCGATGTATTTTTTCTTGTTTTTTCGGTATGCTTTTGTGTATGCAGCCATGATAATTTCATAATACGGGCGTTCCTGAAAGAATATTTTCGCAATAGGCATCTTAGTTTTTGCAATTGATCCGGTCTTTACTTTTACGTCTCTGCAGACCATCTGTGCGATTTTTTCAGGGGTTTTGTTTGCAAAACGGTATGTACCGCTAGATCGTAAGAGATGCATCATGCCGTCAGTTGCTGTATACTGTAGCTCACCCATTTCAGATTTTCTTTCTCTTTGGGTAATAATTCCGACAAATTTCGTTTTTTTATCATCCGGATATCCTGGGTAGAATACAATTTTGTCTCCTAATTTTATGCCAAGAGTCTTGACATTCTTATCATTCGGGCTGTATGCAACACTAAACACGACTGTTCTGGCTGCCTGTTTAGCACTCCCAGCCCAAGTCACGCTCGTTACATAACCGGTTATTTTCGCATCATTCCACATTATTTTCATGGTATCACCAGCTTTGTCCCGTCATATATATACCAGCCATTTACACCATTATGTGCGCTGCTTACACGTCCATGCTTTTTTGCGGCTTTTTCTATGACAGTCTTGTTTGCATTGTAGATTTTGTTCGCATAGGATCCTGAACCGTAATATTTTTTTGCGATACTCCTGAGGGTGTCATTTCCTTTTACTGTATGAATTTTTTTCTTTGGTTTATTGTCTGAGCGACTGTTCTCCTTTTCCGGCTTCTTTTTCTCCGTTTTTACAGGTTCCAGGACCGCCTTCAACGGTTTCGTATATTTTGGCGGACGATAATCTTTCATAGTGATTGAATATGTTATATCGCTCGTTCCGTCGTCTTCCCCGAACTGAAAAGATGTTATTATTACATTTTTATTAATCTTTGTTTTTGTAATAATGAATTGAATAGGGGTTTCCTGCCATCCGAGGATTTCCTTTACATACTCCCAAGGATTTCTGTCTTTTGCATAGTCTGCAAAAGGGTAGTCCTGTGCCGGAAAAAAAGACTCAATCGTATACGCTTTAAGTCCTTTTTTCCCAAGTATTGTTACATCCCCTCTTGTTTGCACATTAACAGTCTGATGTGTATTTTCAAAGGTCACGTTGAATGATGCCGGTCTTATAGGAAGTTGTATTGATTTGTCTTTATTCTTTAACCAGTATTCCATATCTCCTCCTATGCTGTCTGCGGCATATTATCAATTGCCTGTTCAATCCTCTTTACAATCACCTCGGCGATCTTGTCAATATCCGTCTCTTCTCTCACCACGATGCTATCTGCCAGTTTTGCAATTGCAATAGAATAATTCTTCCTTCCATCCTGGCGTGCCATCTGTACAGACTTGTCATGTGGATATACTCTACTTCCGGATGGAAGATCAACAATTTCTCCACCCTTTTCGCTGATCTGCACGATTCCGCCCTGCCAGTAATCAGTGCCTTTCGCCAAAGTCGGAATTGTCGGGATATTGAATCCGATATGTCCTCCACCAACAGCACTGGGGAGATCAACACTTATTTTATTAATCGCTCCAATTGCTTTATTCACAAGGTTGATTACCGCATTAAGCGGTGTCTTTACAAGTGATTCCAGGGTTCCAAAAATGCTTCCAACTGCCTTTACGATTCCGTTCCAAGCCTTTTCCCAGTCTCCCTGGAAAGCGCCTGTAAGGAAAGTAATAATTCCGGAAAGAAAATCTTTTATGCCCTCGATAACAATCTCTGCATTCTCATACCATCCCTTAAACGCTTCTACGGCTATATCAATTGCAGGTTTGATTGCATCTGCAAATTTCTCAAAAGCTGTTTTGACATTCTTCCACATTTCCTGTGCCCAGTCTATGACTGATCCAATCCATTTTCCGGCTGCCTGTCCGAAATTCACCAGACCATCTTTCGCTTTATCAATCACAGGTTTGATTTTATCCCAGTTTTTATAGATAAGCACTGCTGCTGTCGCTACCGCAACAATTGCCACTGTAGCAATATTTGCCGGGCTTGCAAGCATTTTAAACACTCCTCCTGCTTTCGTTACTGCTCCTGCAAGCGCCCCTGCATTCGAAATAGTTTTTCCAATCCCTTTATTAAGTGTTCCGATCCCTACTAAAACTGGTCCGACCGCTGCCGCAACCCCCGCGATTTTAACGATGCTTTTCTGCGTAGCAGGACTCATCGCATTCCATTTATCAGTCAGTTTTCCTATTACATTAATTCCTTTCGTAACATACGGAATTAATTGATTTCCAATTGGTTGCAGTACATCCACCTGTATGGTTCTCCAGAGTCCTCCTAAAGCTCCTGATAAAGTGTCGTATTTTACATTTACCAGTCCTTCGACAGATTCTCTGCTTTTATCTATAGCATCACTCGCCGTTGACATAGATGTTATAACCTGAGGTCCCAAATCTTCCCACATGGTTCCGAATAGGTTTACTCCGGCTGCACTCTGTGCTACCGGATCGTCCATAGAAGCAAGTCCTTCTATTACTTCATTGAATGCTTCTTTTGCAGTTTTCCCTCCGGCCCCAAACTTCTGTGCCATTTCATCTGCATTCATTCCAAGGGCCTCGAATCCCTGTTTCGTTGTGTCTGATCCATCTATCGCCCTGATTGAGAATTCTTTTACGGCATCTCCAATCTTGTCCAAATTGAAAGCTCCATTCTGTGCACCGTTTGCAAATACAGAAAACATATCCTCTGCGTCCAGTCCCAGCTTCTTGAACTGTACGGAGTATTCGTCAATATTATCAAAAAGTTCATCCGAAAAATTAAGACCCGACTGCATTCCCTGTGTCATAAGGTTAAATGCCTCTCTTGCCGATACACCGTAGTTCTTTATGAGTGAATCAGCCGCCCTTGTACTTTCTGCCACGTCTACTCCAAATGTATCCGATAGAGTGTAAGCATACTCCGTACATCTCTGAAGAGCTGAGTCGTCCAAGTAAGACATGTTCTGATTAACAGTCGCCATGGCTTCTGCCACATCATTGATAGATTCTCCGAAATTGTCCTTGTAAACATCATTGATCATATCTTTATATTTTCCCATTTCATTCGATGCGGTTCCTGTTGCCGCCGCGAACTGTTGGAAAGCATCCTGTGAATCAGAGGAAAATTTAATCGCCGCAGTTCCAACCGCTACCAATGGTGCAGTGACCGACTTGGTCAATGTTTCTCCTGCAGCAGTAAATGCTTCTCCTGCGTGAGAAAATACGCCCGCAACACTATTAAATCGTTTTTCTAGGTCGCGCGCCTGTGCCGCTACTTCTCTCGACGGATTGCTGAAATCGTCAATCAGCTTTACAACTGCTGCAACTGTCTTACCTGCCCTTGTCTCTCATCTCCTCTTTTATGTCCTGCAATTCTTGTTTTAAAAAGGCGCGAGTGATCAAACGTTCACCTGCGCCCATATCGTAATATTCCGATGGTTTCCATTTCTTTAGGCGGAACAGTGCATAAGCCACGCTTGCTTCGCCGTCCACCTTTATGAGTTTTTTACTTCTTCCTCAGCATCTTCTCCAAGTCCGGAAAGTTTAACAATTTCGCTTGCAATAGACCCCGATTCTACTCCAAATAAAGCCGCTGCCAAATCCTTCGGTGTCGAAGCGCCAAAGTGTTCCATGAGTTTCTCATTTTTCAGGTCTGGTTCTACAATTCCATACACGCAGCACATCAGATTAAAATCATAAACAGCTGCCATATCCCTGTTTCCATTCTTGTCATACAGCATTGCCTGCAGACTGTTATAACGTTTTCCGGACAGTTCTCTAATTGTTATTTCTGCGTCCTCTCCCACTAACCTTTCCAGCTTCTTTGATTTAATTTGTTTTGTTTCTTTTTCTTCCGCTTTCGCCTTGTCTACGCAAAGCAGTTTGTCAATTAAGTTCATGTTTTTTCTCCTTTATGCATCAATTGTATCAAGGACTTCAAAACCACTGAAATTAAATGGGATTGATTCCTCCAGCAGTTTTCCGGCTTCCCAGTCTGCAATTGTCAATTCCGTGATCACGCAGTCATCCAGTCGAATCCTTTCTGCCCCAAACGCTTCCGGATCCTCTAAATTCGTGATAATTGTCATCCTCGTGGCTTTACCTTTTTTCAGGTTTTCAGACACTTTTTTCAAGAAATAGGATGTAACCTTATTTAATTTCAGTGTACCAGATCCACTGATTCCAGTTATTTTGTATCCTTTCTCCAATGTCCCTGTTCTTTTTACTTCGCTTGTATCAAGTTTCATCTTTGCCTGGAGCGCCGTTGCTTCCGCCATATAATCATTATCAATCCAGCACTCTCCAAACGTTCCATTAATAACACGATCTGGTGTGTAATTATTCCTTGTGGTTCCTCCTTAAACAGCAATTTCCAGATTAATATCTTCCATGACATCAACAATAGTTACGGATGCCTTCATGAACACTTTTTCATCGGTGTACTGTTTTTTTATTTCTTCATCTGACATTGCTTCCGCTTCGTCTCTGGTTACGCCTTTGTTTTCAATGATGTACTCTTTGATTTTCTCTACATCAAGTTCGACTGCATAGTCCTGTATAAGACCGTTTCTTTCTAATTCTTTCATGTATGAATCAATTGCAGAAATCAACAAGCATTTATTGCTATATGTATTTGGGTATTTTCCAACATAGTTGTCTTCTGCAAGCAGGACCAGGTCGTCATGCATCATATCCATAGTTTCTACAACACGTATTTTTTTCCATGGATCTGCTTTTCCTTTTGAAACCGTTGTCAGAGAATTAACTCCCCTGGCTACTTTCACTTTTTCCCCATCATAGAAAAGCACAAGCTTCCCTGCATCTACCGCAGCATCTAAGGCATCTCTGTCCAGCTTTTCACACTCACTCGCCTCTTCGACAACTGCGTAGGTCGATGATATTTTATACGATGTTCCTGCAAGCAGACCTGCAATCCGGGAACAAAACTCTTCTGGGCCGTACTTCTTCCCTTTTACTGTTACTTCGCTTGTAGCATAATTCACGATTCCTTCACTGTCCGCAGTATTGTCCGGAAGAACCGCTTTTATTTTATTTCTATTTCCTTCTCGCTGATCTCTCACCCATGTTACAATTTCTTCTTCCTGGCCATCTGTTTTTACTGTTGGGCAACAAAGCCATGTTACTTTTTTTATTTCAAAGTATTCAAGAGCCTTTCTGTAATCTTCTTCTGTTTTCGCAAGAACATATACAACTATCTTTCGCGGAGTTGTATCATTTCCTTTCATTGCCAGTTTAATTTGTTCTTTATTCTCTGCGCTCAACGTTTCGGGTATGTCTTTTTCTTTGTAGATTGTAATCGGATTTCCATCCGGGACAACCGCGTCCTTTATGATCATTCCCACTATTCCGCGTTCAGATCGCCTAATTGATTTTCTCGCCGCCGCCACAAATACGACATTCATCACCGGTAAACCCCTAATTCCTTACCTCCTGTGCAAATATTAATTCTTTCATTGTGTCATAGTTTTCTTTTCTCGGAATCTGATCCCAGAATTCTACATCGAACCGGCATACAGGAATATTCAAATTTTCTCCCTGGAAATCCAGTTCCATGTTATTTGTGTTCAGGTTTCTGTTCCCTGCTGTCACTTTTTGTCCAAATAATTCTTCCATCCTAGCGAAAAATTTCATTGCTTCCTCTTCATTCGCTGCTCTTTGTATAAAATCAATCTCTATTTCCACATTTTTGTGAGCTGCATTTTTAGTCGATTCCGAAAAAGTCTGTGTTATATATACAAAAAATGAAGGGCGCATATACCCCTCTATTGTATCTGCTCCGTATATTTTTACGTCCGGATATTTCTCCTTCAGAGCGGAATTGACCGCTTTTTTTATTTCTTTAAGAGTCAAATCCTGCCTCCTTTAATATTTCCTGCAGGAGCTCTTGTCCAATCAGCTCCGCATGATCCGCTCGCTGCGACATATATTTAGCTACAGTTTTCTTGCCTTTAACTTCTCCGACCTGTCTTAGTCCATGTGTTCCGTCTTTACTTTTATGTGTTATCATCGCATGTCCTTCTTCGTAAAGGTGATAATGCGGCGCTGTCGTTGTAACCGCAACCGTAACCTTACTTCCTGATCGCATTACTTTCCCCTGTCGGAAGCTTTTTGCCAGAGGTTTAGGTGTTGCTCCCTGCCCTGCATAATGGTGCCCTTTTGCTTCGGAATTTACTCGTCCTTGTAAATCCTTAGCAATATTTTTCGCTTCTTTCTTTAAAACTTTTTCTGCAGATGCAGGATATTGTTTTGTCGCCTTCTCCATTGCCTGGATCAGTTCCGAAGCGTCAAAATCAAAGTTGATACTTGGCACTTTCGAACACCTCCTCACATTGGATTTCCAACATTCTGTGCGTATTGTCCATATCAAGCGGCGGACCTGCAATGGAAAACATGTGTCCCTGATACAAAATCCTCATATCTGCAGTAATATCTTTTCGGAAGCGGATGTACATTCTGTGTGTAACCTCCGGCTTTAATTTGCTCATGAAATTGTATTCTGATGCTTTGTATGGTTTTACAGTTGCCCATACTGTCCGATATTTTTTCCACTCGGATTTGTCCTGACCCATTTCATCTTCTGAAGTGTTCAGGCGGAGAAATGTGATCCGCCTGTTTAGTTTTCCGATATCAACCATTTTCTTCCTCCAGTTGTGACGCCTGTAGCTGAAGAACCATTGATCCGACCACATGTGTCAGTCGTTGTTTGTCTGCTTCCTTTACTGTCAGCACACGATTTTCGTAGAGATCCTGTATGATAAGCATGAATAGCATCTGCGTTTTTGGATTCTTCTCATCACATTTCCCGACAGCATCTTTTATGTATTCTTTTGCAGCGTTCATCATCAGTTCTATGGTCATGTCGTCTGCATCATCGTCGATTCGTAGATACTCTTTTACTGCATCAATATCCACAGTTCACCGCCTTATCTCATACTCCTGTAACAGTTGCATCTTTAATTGTCAGCTGTCCGTTCACGAACGCTTCTTTGTCTTTCACCGTGCAGTCTTCCCTTTCAATTGCCCTGAAGATTGTAAGATCTTCTTCAAATGCATTCAGCTCTCCGATCTGGGCGATGTTAGATGTCATAAGAGTCATCTGATTTCTATCCCAGAATTTGATACCCTCTTTCAAATCTCCAATAATAACTGGTATTTTTCTGCTTCCTGCTGTCTTTGTATCGGATGGCATATCGGAGTTTGGAATAACTTTGACAGGAACAATTGTTGATCCAGCGCAAAGTCTAAGCTGCATTGGATTTGCAGGATCCGGCTGGAGAAGATATCTTCCTTCGTTATCCTTTAATGTATCAAGCCACTGTAACCCATCGTCGTTTGTCACAATTGCAGAAGTAGGTTTAAATGCCTGTCCAAGCGTGATATTCAATGCTTTCTTGATATCATCAAGATCTTTCATCGCTGTTACATCCTTTGTCGCAATCTGCTCAAGAATCATTTTATTTCTTGTGACTCTTGACTCATCCGCAATCCATGTTGTCAAAACGCCTGTGATATTTGCATCTGTATCCGCAAGGAGTTCATTTGTGCAAGGGAAGTATCCTGCATATTTCTCAATCTCGTATGAGATTCTTTCGAACTGCGGGGTTGTTCCAGCTGTTATCTTTCCACCTTCTCCCACTTTCGCAAATCCAGTCTGCTGCGCACGTTTCTTATAGGTTCTCTGGCCTTTATTTGTTGTTACATTTTCTACATCAACCAGGCTGATCAGAGAGAATTTTGCATCTCTGTAGGTATTAATCTGTGTCTGAATGTCTTCCGGGACTGTATATCCTCCATCTGCAGGTGTGCCTTCTACCATGGTTGCATTTCGGAATCCTCTTCTTGCAGCATTAGCAAATTCTTTGATAGAGTTATTTTCTAACGGTTTCGGATCCTGTTGCGGTTTAATTGTTCCATTTCCGTCCGGATCCATGATATCTTTCAGAAGGTCAAACTGTTCCTGCATATTTTTAAGTTCTTCCTTGGCTGTTCTTGCTTCTTCCAGCTTTCCCTGTTCTACCAGGGACTGTACCATTGTTTTTTTCTCATTAATAGAGTTTAAAAGTTCTAATAATTTTTTATTCCTTATATCCTCCGTTCCGCTCAGACGCCATACTGGTCTAAGTCTCCTAATATTTCTTTTTTCTGCTGTTTTTCTGCTTCCTGGGCTTCTTTTTCCTGCTTTACTTTATTGCGTATTTCATCCGTCAGTCTGACTCCGCACACACAATTAAAGAACTGCTGCCCTGAATTCTCGATCTTATCAATAAATCCAAGTTCAAGAGCCTTCTCTGCTGTGATCCATGTTTCCTTATCCATCATTTTCAGGATTTCATCTTTTGATCTTCCTGTTTTTCTTGCATACGCTTCCGAAAGCGCACTGTTCATTGTTTTCAGGATTTCTGCGTTCTTCTGCATATCATGATAATCTCCGGAAGCTCCTGACATTGAGACATTGTGGATCATTATAGTCGCAACAGGGCTCATTTTGCATGTGTTTGCCATTGCAATCACACTGGCTGCACTACCAGCAAGCGATTGAATGTTGATTTCCACGTCACTTCTTCCGGCAAGAATAGAATAGATTTCCTGTCCTGCCATCACAGAGCCGCCGCCTGAGTTTATGTTTACCATGAGTGTTTCTCCTGGTTGAAGAGATGCAATTGCATTCCTGATATCATCCGGACATGTGGAATCCCAGTCCAGCCAGTCGTAAATCCATTTATCATCATTGCTGATGATATCCCCTCTTACATCAATCTCCATCTCCTTCACCTCCCTGTGTGTTAATTCCGTAAGCCGCGCCTATATGTGTTATCGGCTGATACGTTCCGTTTACCATGTTGACATCTCCTCCGTCCACGAAAGGAAGATCAAGGAGATCTCTCCCCTCATTGATCGTATAGATTCCGTTCTGCACGTATCCAGTTATTACTTCCTTCTGTGTCTTTGAATCCGTTCTCAATATTGCTTTTTCGTTGAATTTAAAATAATATCCTTCTTTTTTCTCAGTATCAGAAAGACATTTATAGTTTATCTCCTGCTCGTACTGTGACAATCTATAGCTCATCGTGTCCACCAGGAATGCCAACTGCTGGCTTTCAGAATTTGAATAGCTTGACTTATCATAATCGTTTAGCTGATTTGGTTTAATTCCGAATGCTGCTGCAATCTGCAATGCCGTATATTTTTTTATCTCTGCATACTGCGCATCTGCCAGAGTTACGTTTAGTGGCTGCAGTGTCATACCAACTGGTACCGCCACCACTTTACCTGCGTTTTTAGCGCCTGAAAGTAATGCGTTGTATTCCTTTTGCAAGGCCATACGCTTTGGTTTATCAAGGTCTCCTGTATACTGCAACGCTGCCTTTGCGGTTAATCCGCTAGCATACAGCTGATTCAAGTATTTCTGTGACTCCACTGCGCCCGAAATTGAATCCTGTAAGATCTGCCTTACCGGTTTTCCCATGATTCCATTAAGTGTGCACCATGTTTTAAAGTGCATAACATTATCCTGTGAAAAAGTGTATGTTTTTCCGGTCTTAGGATCGCTGTATCGATAATACAGCCTTCCTGCGTCTCCGAACACTCCCACATCATCCATTAGCACATCCACATAATTGCTCTGCATAGGCCAGAATGAAAGAATGTTGTATTCTCCTCCATATCTTCCCTTTTTCTCGAATTTCGTCTGTATCCATACATACGCATTTCCATAATGTTCACAATTATATTCTATCGTGCCCCAGAACGTCGCCGGAGTCATGATCTGATTTGGTCTATTCATAAGGAGCCATGAAGCTCTCGTCGGATCTGCCCGTATTTTCCCCTTATCGGTCTGCTTATAAAATTTCAGTGGCATTTTCCCCATTGTTTCTGAAAGCATTTTTAAACATGTAAAATACGTTACTTCTCCAATTGCATTTCGTGGGGTTTTTGGATCAATTCCAAGCCACTCCATTAGCCTTTCATCATCTATTGATACAGGCTCTCCAACAAGGGAATTCCACATTTCTTTAATTTTCTGTAGAATCCTTCAATATCTCCTCAATAAAATTATTAATGTAATCTCCGTAATCGTCTCCGAATGTATGAAACATTGCCAGCTTATACGCACATAGTGTTGCATCCACTGGGTCGATTCTCTTTTTTGTTGCATCTTTATCAATTTTGATCAGTCCATTGTTCTGCCGGATTACCGCATTACTCATCGCATAATTCAGCAGAGGATTGTAAGTATATATAATATTTCTGCAAAATACCTGCTCTTTGAATCCCTGTGTTGCTTCGTTTAGGTGTTTGTGGCTCTGAAATACTTCTTCGACATCGTATCCTTCATCTGACAGATCCATCATTAATTTACTCGCATTCGCAGGGTCAAAGCACAGGCATTGTATTTTTAATTTCATTTTTTCGCAGGTCTCAAGAACATATCTCATAACCGCTCCCTGATCTACGATCGGAGTGTTTGTTACCTCCAGAAATCCCATACGTTCCCACGCGTCATAGGCAACCTTGTCTTTTATAATATGTTCCTGAAGCTTCTCCCTTGTCGGGATAAAACTGTGCGACCAAAGAATATACTTTACTATTTCTTTTCTATTCGCATCATATTCCCCGGATAAAAACGGAATCATAAACGCCACTGATGTAAGATCTGTCTTTGCAGACATATCGAAACCTACATACACCGGATGCCCCGTTATATCAAATGGTAATTCATTCACCTGGCAGGCTTTCCATTTCGACATGTCCATATACCCATTCTCTTTCGCCTGCACCCAGACATCCAGACATTTTGTGAGGAAGGCCGTCATATGTTCCGGCTGTTCTCTGGCAATCTTATATTCACCGCGAATCTTATCGACACCTTCCGGATATGTCATTCTAATCGGATTAGCTTTCTTCCAAGTCTCTTCGTTATCCAGATTTGAAATGTCTTCATAATCTTCCGGATCCATCTCACAAATGTCGATCAGATATTCATCATTCTCCACGTCCGTGTTTGGATCCAACACCTTGGAACAATACTGATACTCAGTCACATAGCAAGGATAAGTTAAATCCATTCCAGCTGTTGTTATAATCATCAAGAGTGGCTCTTTTGTGTTTGATCCTATTCCTAAATCATAGAACTCCGTGGTTTTGTGCTGATGATACTCATCTAAAACCAGAAGTGCAGGGTTTGTACCATCCCCGGACTTTCCATCGTCTTTTGATAATGGTTTGATTGTGCTATTGCTTTTCAGATGTTTTATACAGTCCCTGGTTACCTTAAATTTCATCCTCAAAGGTGATCCTTGAAGCATTAATCCGGCTTCCCCGAATACAATTTTGGACTGATCGCGTTTTGTGCCGGCGGTATAAATCTCGTATACTTCTCCGTTCTTGGTTGATGTAACTGCTGCCTCATAGAGTGCAATACCTGCTTCTTCCTGAGATTTCGCATTCTTTCTGGCCACTTCTGTGAAATATTTCTTGAAACGTCGATATCCGGTATTTTTATGAACCCATCCGTACAGCTGGCAAATTCTAAATCTCTGCCATGGTGTTAGAATGATCGGTTGCTTTGCCAGAACTCCTTTACTATGTCGTAAGAGTGCAAACCATTCTACAATGTTCTCCGCCTGGTCTTCATCCCAGACGTATGGAAAATCCGGTTGACCGATTCGGTCGATATCTCTCAGTAATCTCTCACATGCCCATATATGTTTTCTTCCACTGATAATCTTTCCAGATATGCAGTCACAAGCGTATTGTTTAAGTTCATCAAGAATCATATAGCACCGAACCGGTTCTCAATTTCTTCCTGCTGCTTATTTACTTTCGCCGATCCTGCCTTCAATCTCGAATCAATTGTCAGACCACATAAGGCGGCGAAGCGTCTCATTTCTTCTGCATACCCTTTCTGAATATCAACCATAGGATTTTTTACAACAATTACTCCCGTTCTGGTTTCTCGATCAACATAATACGTCTGCTGACTCAATATTTCTGTTGCTTTTACGTAGTTTGCGAACGCATTGCAATAACCTCCTATATTGTTTAAGTCCAGATTTCCGACTATATTTAGCTTGCTTAACTCTTTTACAACTCTTCGCCATTCTTTTTTAGCAACATCATCGATCAGCCAAGAAGGAGGTCGTTTAAGCTGGTTTTTCTCTGTTTTTACCTGGTCTTCTGCATCTCTTTTCTTCTGTCCGTCAATAACTTTTAAATGTCCGGTTTGCAATTCTACCGGCACTCTCGGTCTTGCCCTCTGACCTCCCTCCTTTCATTTGCCAACTTTTTTTTCGTTTTTAGAATTTTGCAGAAAGAAAGGGGCATACGTGGTCGTGGAGAATCCAATCAAAACTTTTTTCTATTCCCCGGTGGTTTTAAAACGCATCTGAAAGTCTCTCAGTTCTTCCTGCACCACTGTCTTCCCCTCTCTTTCGTACCGTGCATGTACCTCTTTGTGTCCAGCTCTTGAGACTGGAATCAAGTTTGAATCTGAATAGAACAGGTCAGGTCTATCTTGCGATAATTCAATATGGTGTACCGTATCTGCTGTCACTATTCTGTTATGCTTGTACATCATGTAGATATCCAGCCCGTCATATTTGTCAAGCACAACCTGCCTCAGGTTCTTCCACCGTTGTGTGTGGTATTCTTTCTTTATTCCGGTTGGCTTTGCATACTCTCTGATGTTATTCTTTCTGCATAGGCATGTAGTCCCTGCTGGTACCCTACCCCCGCATCTGCTACATCGTTTGTATATCATGCCATCCCTCCTGTTCTCTGATAGCGGGAGACGGATTCGAACCGCCATTCCAGGCTAAGGAGGCCTGTAAGTTTCCGTTACTTTATCCCGCGGTAATTATGGACATTCTGAGATTTGAACTCAGGACCGTCCGGTTATGAGCCGGATGCTCTGACCAGCTGAGCTAAATGTCCGTAGCGTAGGAGCCACCTGCTCATAAAGAACAGATGGCTCCTATGTCAAGGAAAATCCATATGAGTCCGGTGTTAAACCGGAGCAGAACATCAGGATTCGAACCTGCGGCTCCATGGCTCACGCTCACTCCCTCTCGGTGAGATGTTCTGGTGATCTGCCAGGTGGGTACTGGCAGTCATCTAAGGGAAGGAGAACTCTGTATGATCTTCCACTGAGTTCAGTTTATACTATAACATATTAAAATCGGACATATCGGACAAAACGGACAATTTTACTTTTTTTCAAAAAATCTATTAAATTCTTTGCGAACGCCTTCTTCAGTTGCTCTTCTTCCCATCTTTCTAGCTACCTGCTGCCAGGTCAGTTCTTCAAAGACCTTGTACTTTATGATTCTCTGCATTCTGGGAGGGATTGTGTTTAGCCATCCTTCTACGTTTATCTTTAACTGCTCTGCCTGGGATTTTCTTTCTTCCAAAATCTTCTTCTGATATCGAAGCTGGCTGTCATCTGCATAGTTAAATGTTGTTCCCTGGATTTTAAAATGTTGTGGGTTATAAGGAAACTCAGGGTTGCTCCCGGACACATTTGTCTGTATCACTGTCTTTTTCTTTCTGTTTAGCTTCTTGATTTCCTCTTCTGTTTCTTTGATCAGCTCACAGGCATCTATGTACTGACTTAAGATATTCTTGTCCATCGGTATCGCTCCCCTTTCACAAATTCTTCAAATCTGTATCACATATTGCTCACATTTTCTGGATATATTATTACTTGTACAGAGCAAAGAGTAATTGCAAATAAAACTTTTTCTTTTTCATACTTTTAGCCGGGAGCTTTTGATAGTTCCCGGCCTCCTTCTTTTTATAGCTCTTTTTGGCAGAGTAAACAGCAACGCCTTAAATCTCTTAGCATCTATTCCTTTTCAAGTTTTATGTTTCTAATTCCGTACTCACATTTTAATCAGTAAAGCTTTTTACTCCCGTCTTTTATACCTTTCAATACGATATCCATTGCCTCGTTCAATGTTATATCCTTATCCTCAGCTATTTTTTCAGAAACCCACTCAAAGATAATCGTTAATAATGTCAACATTTCTAAAATGTTTCCGTTTGTAAATACTTTTCCCTTTTTTTTACGTATAACACTAAAAATAAATTTCATTTTTGACTCCTTTTCTACCTTATTGATATTTCTTAATTTTCTGATAAAATATAATAAAAACGAAAGGTTGTGATTTTATGTCAGAAGGATTTGATAAACTTGCTGGCGGTGTTGGAAAAGCTGTTGAAACTGTTCCTGATATTTATGATGATGCATTAAAACCAGCAGCTCAAGAATCAGGAAAAACTCTAGCGCTAATTCCTCGTGCCATAAATGCCGCATTATCCCCTCTACGCCAATGGATAGCTCAGAGAGAATACAATGTTGCTGAAACAGAAAAATTGCTGGCTAAAAAACTAGAGAATATAGAACCTGAAAAAATTGTATCTCCTGAGCCTTATGTAGCTGTGCCTGCGCTTCAGGCTATTTCGTATTCAATGAATAGTGATGAATTAAGAGAACTATACGCAAATTTACTTGCAAAATCCATGTGTATAGATACTAAAAATTCAGTCCATCCTTCTTTTGTTGAAATCATCAGGCAAATGTCTCCTTTAGACGCAGCTACATTTAAGATTATTCTCAATGCTGATTTGCGCCCATTAATTGATATGAAGATTAGATCTCCCAAAAGTGTAGGTGGTGGTACTAATACTATTTTCAGAAATGTATCTTGGATATTAACTTATCCTTATAAACAGCTCATGGTTTCATTCGATAATTTAGAGCGATTAAATTTAATCAATATATCCGATTCATATTATACGCATTCAGAAAATTATCAATTGGCAACTAATACATCTTTCTACGTTACCAATAAACACATAATTTTAAATAATCTCAAATCAGGAGAATCTTACGAAGAAGACAAAAAGGTGATGTTTGTTACTGACCTTGGTAATCTATTCGGTAATATATGTATTCAATAATTCTTTTAGGCCTTCTTTATTGAAGGCCTGTCTTTTTTCGTACATGCTACATGCCCTGATAAATATCTAAGTACAGTCATATTTAAGCTTCACTTGTTTGTTTAATTATATGTAAATCTCCTATTCTCTTAGTAATACCTTATCAAATATTACCTTCTGCATAATTTCAAAAACCAGATTCTCCACAAATCCCATTCGGCCCATAGCGGACTTTTTTTGGTCAGTGTTGTATCTACTTGATTTATTTTATATTTGCCGTAAATAGCATAATTACTATGATACGCATTCGATATTGCATATGCAGGACAGTCCAGTAGTTTTGCAGCTTCTTTAAGCAAAACTGTAGATGCAACAATCTGTCCTGTCTCCATGTTTTTTATTTCATATAGGTTCATTTCCTCTCCTCATAGAATCTACAGTCCTTGCAGTTCGTTCATTTACCTTTGATGATATGCATGTTCGGACAGGTGGGACGGGTGTATACTGCTACAGCTCCGATGTGTCCTGTACTATGTTTACATATTTCTGCTCTTTGTGCTATGTTCATATGTCCTCCTTAAATATATTCTTCAATCAGCCAGTGAAGTACCTCCAGCATACTCTTCTTTGTGATGCTGTTATGTGTAGGCATATCAATCACTTCCTGAATTGCTGTGATCTTGTCTTCTACTTCTGTTTCTTCGTTATGAATGTCTTTAAATATTGCACTTGCTTTTCCTATGTTCATTTATTCTTCCTCCAGATAGTTTTTTCCAAACGTCTTTACGAATTGTTCCCTGCTGCCACATTTCTCTTCAAATGCTCTCTGACCAATCCGCTGCAAAGTAATTCGGACTTCTTTGTTTCTATGTACGGCTATATCTGAAGTTCTATGACATTCCGGGCAAAGATATACGGTTAAGCCATATTGCTCGGAGTATTTGCGGTTTGCGCTGCCATAGATGTGATGGCGTTCTGTATAGCCTGTTTTGCCACAAATGAAGCACCGATTCTTCATGTCTCTGTCTATGATGCTTTTGTGGTGCTTCTTCCGTTTTTTTCTGGTGGATTCTTTAGGAAATAATAATTCTCCCTGTTTCATCTGGTATACCTCCTTGCTTCTCTGAGTAGATAATTCCTGTTCTGAATATTCCGGTTAAAGTCTTCTACTGTTCTGGTGGCTTCCTGCTTCTTTAGGGCTGCCAGACCTCCCCAGGGCTTGCCGATAAAAACATGGTAGTCCAGGCTGGTGTAGATTAAACAGTCCGGAGGATTCCATCCCATGGTTTTTCGGAATAGTTTCTTTTTCTGTCTTTTATTCATTTTCTGTCGCCTTTCTTATATCCCAGCAAGTGGAGACGGACGGTATCAAATTCCTGAAGCAATGCGATATCCTTCACTCTGCTTAATTTCCGATCAACTCTGTGCATTTCGTACTTCCTGAAGATTAAATCTCCGGAGGTCCTTGCATTGTTCGCCTGTGCTTTTGAGCAGTTTAAACCTTCCACTATTTCTGCAAATGTTGCATTGCCTATCACCAGATTGCCTGATCTATCTGTTACATCGTATAAAAATGGGATCATTTCCGCCCTCCTCTCAGTGTCCGGCCAGAAATGTATTCATCATCCTTGCTTTCCATTCCGGAACTTCTTTGGTTTTCCATTTTGCGCACCAGTCGTCATCTTCTACCATGCGTCCAATGCGATCGCAGAAACCATTATCATTCTCTTTACAGGTTTCGCATATCTGTTCCTTCCTGCTCATGCTTTTAAATTTCCTTTCCTTCTTCTGCATTTTGTTTCTCCTTTCTCCTTCCTGTGATCTGACAGGCTCACACAGGAAGGATGTATCTATGTGAATTTTAGGGCACCCTTTTTTAGTGACCGAATCGGTCATTTATCTGTATTTGTAAATCTCTTTTATATTTTTGAGCTGTACTGTCTTAGGTCTTTTCCCTCCCTGGCTATACTGAAATCCGGTATCTGTAATCTTTGCAATTGTTGCACTTCCAAATCCACCGCCTTCATGTCCAGACGCTTTGTTAAAAGTTACTCCTACTGTATCTCCCACTTTGAATTTCTGTCCGTTGTCGTCAATTATTATTTTTTCTGTTCTGTAATTCATTTTTGAATCTCCTTCAAGAATTCCACAAGTTCTGTTTCGCTGTTTTGATATTTGTTGTATCTGGAATGGTAGCTCCATCCTTTGTCGTTCTTGCATTCCGGCTTTGGTCCTCCTACAAGGTGCATGTAATGGTGTTCCCCTGGCGTATACCACTGGCTTTTTTCTGATGGATCCGGAGCAAATTCTTCTACGATCAGACGGGCGCCGTTCGCGAAATCGTATTTGTAGTATTTGATTCCTACGTTCTTGTCCTCGTACCAGAGTCCCCAGCTCTTATAATTCCTTAGCCATTCCTTGCGTTGATCATTGTTTTTCATGATTGGAAGAGGCGGCTGTTCTGATTCTTCTGGTTCTTCCTTGCAGTCTTCTACAAGATTTTTAATAATTCTCAATCCTCCAACAATCAGCTGCTGTTTCAGGATTGTCATGTGCGGTAAGCCAGGATCTTCTTTTTCTGTTTTAAGAAATTCTTTGAGTCTTCTTTCTTCATCGTACAGATATCCGATAATTTCTACATCTGTAGGTACCGGGATGTCTTTTAAATCTTCCGGCCATGCATCTGGGATTTTATCTGCATTTCTCAGATGTTTTACCATCTCGGTGGAATCGCCGGAATGGTCTTCCTGTTGCTTTTTGTCCGGTGTTTCTGCTGCCGACTGGCAGCTCTTTTCCGGAATATTCTCTGCTGGTCGATGAACTGAAGCATTGCATTCGTATCCGCAAGTTCCATGTTTCTCACAGCTCCAACAGCATTTTCTATTACAATTTTCTCCATCCCCTGCCGCCGTTTTCTGAGCTTCTTCAAGAGTACAGGTGAATCCTTCTCGATGAATACACTTTCCTACATTGGTTTCTTTCTTTTCCGGCTTCTCAGGTGCATCAATTGTGGTCATTTTGACCGGTTTCTTTGTGGAGTAGCGTCTGATCAGTTCTTCGGTCAGCTCCTGCCAGGTCATTTCTTTCTCTTCCAGGCTGTCTGGGTTGAATGTGATCCTATCCGGATGTCCCTGATAGTTTAGATATCCATTTCTGTGCTTTACATAGCAATAGAGCATACTGATCATCTTTGTTCCCATCAGCTTGTCTCCATTGCGGATCCGAGCTGTTGTGTTCTTTTTCAGACTGTCAAAGAATCTTTCTATCTGCAGTTCTACGGGAATTGGCGTCTCGTCTTCTGTGGGCTTCTGCTGCCTGGTTGCCTGCTCTATTGTCATCTGTCCCGGAATGTCTGCATTTAATGCCTGCTGATCCTTCAGGAGTTGAATATCTGGAAGGGTCAGGATTTTGTTCTTCATGTACATCTCGTATGCTATCTTCTGCAGTTCCGGTTCCAGAGACGCTGCAGCATCTGCCACAGAAATGTTAATCTCTCCATCCTGAAACTCTTCCATCAGTTCCTCTGACAGATGATTGCTAATGTTCTTGTAACGACCGAACTGAGCGTTTGACACTCCAAGAAGTTCTTTTAAATTCTCTCTGACTGTTCCAGTGATTCCAACCTTCTCTTTCAGCCCCTTAACAATCTTCTCCATCTCCAGAGCTTCCTGCATTCTTTCCCAGTCGTTTTTATCTCTGTAATTGTTTGCCTGAATTACCTTAAATTGTCTCAAGAATGGCGTGATTGCTTCTCTCTGCTCTGGTGTCAGTTCTTTGTCCTCTGAAACATTGATTTCCGCAGCATACATGCACGGAACCTTCTCGAATCTGGTGTCCCCTTCTTCGATCAGTTCTATGCAACATAATCTTCTACGATGTCCGGCAAGTACTTTATCTTCTCCATCTACATTCTCTATCAGAATTGGCTGCATCAGGTACCCTGTGATCTTTATCGACGCCTTGAGTTTGCTGATATTTTTTGTCGTGTAGAAATTCTCCTGAGTCGGCACCAGTTCTCTAGGATCCTTGTATATGATTGCCTGCTTCTCTTTTCTTTCCGGCAAGGACCGCTTTGACAGCATGTCCAGCGCACTAAATTTCTCTCTTCCCATTGTTACCTCCCTATCATCTGCAGATATTCCTCTACAAGTGTCTGATAGTCTTCTGCTGCCGCCGATCGCTTGCTATATAACACAACCGGCGTTCTGGCATATGTACTCTTTGCAACTGCCAGAGAATTTCTGATCACCGTCTCCATCGTCGGATACCATTCCCTTATAATCTCCGCTCCCTGGCTATGCGCTTCGTTGTATTTGTTATACTTGCTGATAAAGCACTTTACATTCTCCAGATCAGGATTTAATTCGCATTTAATCTCATCGATCTGATCCAGAAGCTCATCCATGCCTTCTGTCGTGTTATCGTCAACTTCCACCGGAATCAGGACGTCATCTGCTGCCGTCAGCGCATTGATAACGGATACATTGATATCCGGAGCATTATCGATCACACAGAAATCGTAATTATCTTTCACCTGCTGCAGGGCATTTTTTAGTCTGGTCTGCTGAGGTCTTACACGGTCCATCGTCACTTCCATATTTGCTGTCAGAAGGTTCAGATTCGCAGTGATCACATCTAAATTCTCGTAATCTGTTTTCTGGATCAGGCTTGCCATATCCGGTTTCTTGTCAACCATTATCTTGTCTATTCCTGCTCCTTCCTGAGTACGTCGGTTCATCCCCCTCGAGCAGTCTCCCTGTTTGTCGTTATCTACAAGAAGGACTCTCTTGCCCTTTGCAGAAAGAATGTAAGCAATATTGATGCTTGAGGTGGTCTTTGCCACCCCGCCTTTTAAATTGATGATTGCAATTGTTCTCATAATCGTTCCCCTTTTCCTGTTATTCTTTTCTTATTCCACAGCTACAGCCGTCTCCGGGTTTCAAGGCTCTGCATATCCTGCTGCTGCAACAATAGCTTGCCTCATCCGACTGTGAGTACCATCTGTCCTCGCATTCTTCGCAGAACACGATGTTTTTATATTTGTTTATAAGTTTCGCTGCCTGGCTATGGCCAAAATTATTAATTTCGTTGTACTCATTCAGTACTGCACAGTGAAATCTCCCGTGTTCGCAATGCTCTGCACAGTGTTCTTCCAGTTCTTCCTGGTCCTTGATCTGTTCCGGATATTTACAGAGGTGATCGCAGATATACTCTGAAAATTCATTCATGATAGATTCCATGACGTTTTTTTCTTTCTCTGTCTGCTCTTTGCATCCATTCCGGTTTTCCTTTGACTGGTTCATCTTCAAACCATATCCCTCCCTGTTCGTCTTTATAGTATGTAAACCGGGTACCTGATCTAATAATGGTACCCAGGCATTCCATTGTTCTTTGATCCTGTTCCAGTCTTAGGCTCCAGCCTTTGCCCCATAGTTCTTCTGCATTCATCTTTTCTCTTTTCCATCTCCTCCTGCAGCCACCCGGAGTAACTGTGTTTCTCAGTCTTTTCTGACAATTGGTGTGCATCAGGAAGGGCATGGACGGCCGCATATACCCGCTGCCATTCTTCTGCATTCCTGATCGGTTCTCCTTTGGTGTCTTTCCATCCGGATCCGGCCAGTTCTTCCAACTTCGGGATCCTACTGCTTACATATACATCCCGGGTATGTACGCAGATCTCCGAAGGTACTGTCATGCGTTCCAGGGCTTCTGCCAGTGTGAGCAGAACTGTCTGGTGATAGGTTCCCTTGTAATGTCCGAAGCCCTCTCTGGTCTTTTCCTCATTGTGCACCAGTACTGAGAGGACATATCCACATTTTCTGTCTGTAATTCCCTGGAAAATACTGCTGGTTTCAAGATATATATCTACATGTGTCATTTCATCCCCCCCTCGTCTATCCTTATAAGGGTATAGTGCCGGTATGCATATCCTGTGTAGGGGTTAATCCCCATTTTCACAGACTCCGGATCCACGTAATATCCTTTCGGAGCTTTCGGGTAGATTGGCTGTTTGTGCCGGTCCACCAGATTTCTTCTTTTTATCTCTTTTTGCTTAGGTTCTTTCCGGATCAGGTTACGGGAGCAACTATATCTCTTAATTTCGTCCGGTTCATGTTCTTCCAGAGGCTTTGTGATATACTCTGAAAGTTTCACATATCCTCCGGCATCATAGAGAGATGCGAAATATACATGCCCGTTCTCCCACAGTTCTGATATGATCCTGTCTGTTCCTGTCTCCTGATCTGCTTCTCGGTTTACCAGAAGGTGCACATGGGGACCGCCTTTCTTTCCAATTGCCAGGCGGTAAATATATTTCAGTTCCCATCCCTTTTTCTTATATTTCAGTCGGACTTTTCTGATCAGCTTCGCAAGATCTTTCTTCATCTGTTCCCACGCGGGGCGTTCCCCCTTCTTGTATGTGAGAGTCATCCAGTAATCGCCCGAAGAGAAGTTCCACTTAATCAGTCTTCTTACATCCCTCTCTCGTCTCCACTGATTCTGTTTGGCAATCTCTTCCGGGGTGGCTTTCTTTTTCTCTTCTCTTTCCTGTCCCCTGGCTCCATACCTTCCGGTATGCTTTTCCTCTATCTCCATGGTACTCCCAAAGTCCCATATCTCCCTTATGTATGCCCACCTCATATAAGTACTCCTGTCGTAAGTCTAATACCCCTAATCGAGCTTTTAAGAGACGTATTGTCTCGAAAAAAGGTTAAAAATATGGCAGGTTCACTCCTGCCGGAATTGACATTCCGCCGCCTGAGTGTTATACTTGTTGTATTGCAATTGTCTCAGGTGGCGAAAGCCCGGCTCATGTATTCCCGTACATGAGCTTTTTATTTTCTTTTCAGCGTGTCTGCGTATGCTCTGGCAGCCGCCTCGGTCATATTCGCGTTGAACGTGCCTGATTTACTTGAGTAACTCATTCCGTCAAACAGTCTCTGTGCCATATGTGTTGCTTTTGGATCAATTTTCTGTATAGCTTCCGTAAACATCTTCAGTGCTGCAATGGCAAAGATCAGATCTCCACCCGGCATAACCGCTACGGCATCCTGAATCTTATCCGCATACATCTGCGTGCGTTCTTCGCAGAGTTTTTTCATTTCTTCTGCGTCGGCTGTCTGAATTTTCTGCACAAATTCCAGATAGTCTCCAAAATCTTTTCTCAGCATCTTCATTTTCTCCTTGCTTTTTCGTTGGTTTTGTTTTATACTTTTCGTAAATCAAATTATTTTCTTTTTTATAAGCCTCTCATGTTTGCAGACGTGAGGGCTTTTTTAATTACTTTTCTCTTCTCCTGCAGCCAGATCAGGATCGCCAGACACGTGATACTTAGCACTATTGTTCCGGCAAAGAGTTCCAATCTTGTGTTCCAGTCCCAGATCGGGAGCAGGGCGGTTATGTATCCGATCAGCAGAGATATG
This sequence comes from Blautia sp. DFI.1.216, assembly GCF_020594215.1. Classification (NCBI taxonomy): domain Bacteria; kingdom Bacillati; phylum Bacillota; class Clostridia; order Lachnospirales; family Lachnospiraceae; genus Blautia; species Blautia sp. DFI.1.216. Next base: position 29,322 of record NZ_JAJDML010000021.1, on the reverse strand, counting down.
ATCATCTTGCGCTCCAATTTTCTCGCCTCCCTTCATTTATGCATGCTTGTCCTTCTTTCTCCGCCTTAACCGGCGGCTTTTCTTTCATAGTTCATGCTCAGAAGAAGTTCATCCTGTCTCTGGATGAGCAGGCATTTGATTTCTTCTTCTGACATATCACTGGCTTTGTGCTGAATTCCATTAATACGGATATTTCTTGTTACCAGTTTTAATTCTGACATCTTCCTCACCTCTTCTTTATGGTATGGGAAATGATATGTATGGGTTACTGTTTATAAAAATTTAAGCAGTTTGTCGAACGGCCTTTGTTGACTTCTCTTTGTTTCTCTCCTATTCTTGTATTACAGGGTACTGGCATACCCGAGTACATACAGAAAGGAGGAAAATCGTATCATGTATCGTTTTTCCAAAAATGAAAAAGATATCTTGAAATCGGCTTATAAAAACCTCGCCGAAAACGGCACGCACAGAAACGCATTTTTGATGAAAAGTTCTGAATTAGCCGTGTATATCAATGCTCTCCGTTCATTAGCCGGCGAAGGTTATATTAAGCCTATTTCTGATAACTTTTTCGATTCTACGCTTTCTTTGAAGTATGAGTATGATCTGACTTCAAAAGGCGAGTCTGCAGCGGAATCTCTAACTTAACAGTCAAAGCAGGTGTCTCTGCATCTCCTACCGATATAGAGACGCCTGAAAGATAAGGAGCCAGGTCCTTCCCTTCCATTTCTTTAATAAAATCAAGAAATGCTTCGCATTGTTTTATTTTCTTTGTCCACTCAGGTTCAAAGAACATTGCGTCCGATAATGTATCTTTATATTCTGGTTCGGTTTGTTTTTCCCATTTTGGAAACCATGCTGCTTCCATAACTGGATTACTTGACACTTCTCTCACCTCTTTTCTTTCTAGATATCCAATCATTGACTTTTGTTTGTTTTTCTCCTATTCTGATATTACAGCCATTGTAGTGCCTGACTTTACAGAAAGGAGGAACGTGAAAGGTTTAATACTATTATCGCGTCACATACCGGATATTGTCCGTATTCCTGCGAGAACAGAACTATTTTGATAGAGTTTTTCAAAGTACCAGTTTCAAAATCTTTGGCTTCTGGATACAAACGAAAAAATTTTGACTGTTCTTTTAAGAACGATTGTCCGTATTGCGATGGCAAGCGTGGTTGTTCTTTATATCAGGAAGCAACGCTTTGATTTGGGGCGAGTGTGTTTGCGGCACACTCGCTTTCATAATCCTTTCCATGCATATGTACCATCGTCAAATTTTGTGAAGCATTCAGTTCCAGCACTCTCCAGAATTTTTTCAACAAGAGTTTTTTCTGTCTTTTCATTCTGAAGAATCAAATTGACAGCTCTTTCCAAAAGAGCATTTTCTGCCATCACCTTTTCAATGTACTTTGAAGGAAATATTTCAAAGTCTTCGATGCTTCTTTTTTTTATAACTGTATTAATGGTTGGTGTCCTTCTCTCACCTCTTTCTGGATATCCAATCATTGACTTTCATTTGTTTTTCTCCTATTCTGTAGTCGTATAACTCGTGTTAATAAAATTGAAAGGAGTCTTTATGGATAACATTTTTCTAAGCAATGAATCTTATGAAACTTTACAAAAACTCGCCAATTCTTCAGTAAATACATCAAGCACTGCTTTCTCTGATTCATGTATCAATCAATTACTTGAGTACGGTTTAATAGAAAACCACGTAATTGACTATGACTTAACCACCGATGTAGCAACCCCTGTCTTTTCAGAGTATTCCGTTACAGAAAAAGGAATCGGCTATCTCTCTGTAAGGCAGACTCAAGAAGAAAATATCAGTATGTTCAAGTCCATGGTTGCATCTGTCGAAAAGCAAGCTGACGCATCTAAAAAGCAGGCAGATCTGGCTCAAGCGGCTGCTGAACACGCAGAAGCTGAAGCAAAGATTGCACGACGAGATGCTCTTTTCTCAAAAATTTTAGCTATCCTTGCGATCATCGTCGCTCTTGCCGCCCCTTTTCTTTCCGCGTATGCTACTTCAATTGTAAATATGCTTTCACAAATGCTGAAATAATCTGAGCAAGTGAGATACCGATACTTGCCAGTGCTATGTAAATTGCCTGGTGAGTATCTCTTCTTGCTTTTCTGATTCTTTCCTCTGTTGTTTTCTCTTTTTCGTTCTTGAATAGCTTCATTGTTTTCTCACCTCCCTGTTTTATCGTTTAGCTCTTTCTTCGCTGCAAGAATGAAATCTTCTGTTGTATGTCGAAGCAAAGGTTCTAATGTATTAAGAAAATCGCAATTGCATTCCGGCATATACTGACATTGACTGCACGCTTCTCCAAAGTCTGCTTCTCTGTGTTCTGCGCATTGATGGAATAATTCACTGATATGGCGAACTGCGCAGTCAATTGCCACTTTTTCTTCCTGAGCTAATACAGTTGTTTTGTTTTTCATTTATCCCACCTCTTTCTTAACGTCTTTTTTCAACATGTTGAACTATGTCTCAAAAAAAATATCCACAACTCTTTTGTTCATAGCACGCGCAATTCTAAGTAATGTTTCTGTAGTTGTTACTGTAATTGTACCGTTCTCTAAACCTGAAATGATTGTTCTGGATACACCAGATTTTTTAGATAACTCTTCTTGAGACATATTTATTTCATTTCTACATTCTCTTATTTTGAATCCCATTATACTATCCCCCTTTCTGTTCATCATGTTGAACTAGCTGTATAGTATCATTTGTCGAACTGTTTGTCAAGTATGTTGAACATTTTTGTTGACTTTTATTTTTTGCTATTGTACAATATACTAAACAATAAAAGGTGGTGCATAAATGACCCTGGGAGATATCATAAAAAAATATCGCAAAGAAAATAATATTAGCATGAGCGAATTTGCAAGCAACTGTTCACTCAGCAAAGGTTATATTTCTATGTTAGAAAATAATATAAACCCTAGAAATAACAAACCAATTTCTCCTACTCTTCCATCAATATCCAAGGTTGCTTCTGGAATGGGAATTGAACTCGATACACTTTTGAAAATGATGGGAAATGAACAAACTGTAGATCTTACTTGCGAACATAACTCAGTACCTGACTTAAACAAACCCAAAACGCTTGACGTAATTATTGAAAAATGTGAAGAACCTAGTTCTAAAAGTCAAATCCAACGCTTCTCTCGTTATGCTAAGCTTTATAGTTTATATACTCAATTATCTTCATCTAATAAAGATAAGGTGTTTATTTATACGAAGAACCTTCTCTCCACCCAGCAGATGGAAGAAGATCTTCTTGCAGCTCATGCCCGGACGGATGTAGAACAGACACCTGAAGGCGTTCAGCATGATCTGGATATTATGAATGATGATTCAAAATGGGAGGAATGATATGGCATTAGATATATTGGAATTGCGTAAACTATGTATACCTAAAAACATTCGTATTACACTCCATGCAGCTAAAAGGCTGGAACAGCGCGGGATATTCTTAAAAGATGTAATATCCTGTATTATGAATGGAGAAATCATCGAACAATATCCAGATGATTATCCTTATCCCAGTTGTTTAATTCTGGGGATGAGCATCGAAGATAAATATCTTCATGTAGTCATCGGAAATCACGAATCGGATTTGTTCCTTATAACAGCTTATTTCCCAAGTTTTGATAAATGGGAATCTGATTTCAAGACCAGAAAGGAGAACGCATAATGACTTGTTTTTACTGCAAAGGTAATATTGAATCTTCTACAACAACTTACATGACTGATTATCAGGGATGCTATATCATTATCAAGAACGTTCCTTGCGAAAAGTGTTCTCAATGTGGGGAAGAATACTTAAATGGTGAAACACTTGAACGAATCGAAGAAATTATTCAAAAAGTTAAAGGTATGCTGACTGAAATTGCAGTTGTTGACTACAAACAAACAGCTTAAAGAAAACCGTTTTATTTTAATTGCTAAAGGGGTGATCCCAGTTGAATTACGAACAATTACTGACTGCTGCCGATCAGGAAGGATTGCTTGTCAAAGAGCAGCCACTTACTGGGCATGACGGCCTGATCCGCGGCAGTCGGATAGCAATCCGAAAGGATATAGAAACACAAGCAGAAAAATCTTGTGTGCTTGCCGAAGAAATCGGGCATTATCGCACCAGCTCCGGAAACATTTTAGACCAGAATAAGGTAGAAAGCCGAAAACAGGAGTATCGAGCTCGACTTTATGGGTACAATCTAAAGATTGGGCTTGCCGGCCTGATCAGTGCTTATGAAGCAGGATGCAGAAATCTTTATGAGATGGCTGAATATCTGAACGCTACGGAAGAATATTTAAAAGAGGCTATACAGTGTTACCATTCTAAATACGGTGTATACGCTGTTGTCGATAATTATGTCATTTATTTCGAACCATTTGCGGTGATACATATGATTTCATCAACAGATTAAAGAATGGAGCTATTATTACCAGATTCGCTTTTGGAAGAATATAAGGATTTTACTATTGGACAGATATCTCGAATGACGGGGTATCATCAGGAACTGATTGAATTACGCATTTCGAATTAATTCGCTTCGGCGTTTTAATAAAACATAGGAGGATACCTATATGAAAAAGAAAACACTTGCTGTATTATTATCAGCAACACTCGTTACCTCATCCACAACAACAGTATTCGCCAAAGATATTACTGTCACTATTCCAAACTATGCTTCCGATGAAGGTAACTCTAATTTACCAGAAGCAGCAGAAACTGTTACTAATTCTGATGGTTCAACTTCTTACACTCTTGATAAAAAGCAGCAAAAGAAATGGAAGAAATACTTAAAAAGTAGTTTTGATGATTCTATCAAAGAAATTTTAGATGATGATGAGAACTATCCAAATGTTGAAGATATTACCTATAACGATGATATGACTGAGTTTGAAATCAGTTTCGCATCTTCTGATCTGGCTCCGTCAGAATATTTTATCGGATTTCTTCCGTTGTTTATAGCGCCAGTTTACCAGCAGGTTAATGGAATTGCAGAAAAGGATGTCGACTATACTCTTGCAGTTAAGGATTCTTCAGATGGTTCCGAAACAACTCAGACTTACGAAGAAAATAAGTCCGACTGGGAATCTTTCGAAGCCTCAATGGGCGGTACTTCCTCAGATGATGTGAATAATACATCCTCTTCCGAAACAAAAGTTGACAAAATTTCATTAACTTCCGATTCTTCCAGTCTTGAATACTCCGGCTTTGAGACTATGCCTTATGAAGATGGATCATCAGATATTTTAGGTATTGTGAAATTTAATTTCACTAATAAAACAGATTCTCCCAATTCCGCAACCAGCTTTTACAATATTAAAGCCTATCAAAATGGTGTTGAGTTAACATGGTATATGGGAAATGGAAATGCCGCATGTGATAACATTTATAAGACTGTACTTAAAGATACATCTATAGAAACAGGATTTGCTTTTATGCTTCAGGATGCAGAAAGTCCAATCACTGTGTATGCTTATGATGGATTTATGTCTAATTCACCATACCAGGTGCAGGAAATAGCAATTAAATAAAATAAAACCGCCCCGCTGGTAACAGGGACGGTTCAAGAATCTCCGAAGAGATTCTGTGCTTTAGCAAAGATATTGTATCATCTTCGGAGCAGTTACACAATCAGAACGTTTGTGTATATGTGATCACATCAATGGATTAACGAAAGGAGTTTTCATTATGCCATTACCCAAAGAACGGATTTATACAATAGATGACATCTACGCTCTTCCTGATGGCGAACGTGCAGAGCTGATTGATGGACAGATCTATATGATGGCACCACCTAATACCAGGCATCAGGTAATCGTCGGTGAACTGTATGCTACTATCCGCAATTACATTAAAAGTAAAGGCAGATTCTGTAAACCATATGTTTCTCCATTTGCAGTGTTCCTGAATGAAGATAACAAGAACTATGTCGAACCAGACTTAACAATTGTCTGCTCACCGGACAAAGTAGATGAAAAAGGTTGTCATGGTGCACCTGACTGGGTAATTGAGGTTGTTTCTCCTGTTACCCAGAGTAAAGATTACGGAATAAAATTATTTAAATACCGGATGGCCGGAGTCAGAGAATATTGGATTATAAATCCCCTGAAAGGTATCGTAAATGTCTACGATTTTGAAAATGAATCGGGTACCGGATTGTATTCTTTCGACGATGAAATTCCAGTATGTATATATCCCGATTTATCAATTGTGATCTCTGAATTATTATAATAAAAACCGCCCCTGTTGGTAGCAGGGACGGCTCAAGAATCTCCGAAGAGATCCCTTTCTTTTGGCAAAGATATTGTATCATCTTCGGAGCAGTTACACAATCAGAACGTTTGTGTGGCTGTTATTTTTATACTTAAAATTACATATTTTATAAAACCGAGGTGATATTTATGAGTAGTAAAGTAGCAGCTCTCTATATCCGTGTCTCGACAGAGGACCAAACAGAGTTATCTCCTGATGCACAGAAACGCCTTCTGCTGGATTACGCCCAGAAGAATGACATGATTGTTTCCGGGGACTTTATCTTTACTGAGAGTGTTTCCGGCCGGCACGCACAGAAGCGTCCGGAGTTTCAGAAGATGATCGCCCTGGCGAAGCAGCCTTCTCACCCTATTGATGTGATCCTGGTATGGAAATTCAGTCGTTTCGCCCGCAATCAGGAAGAGTCCATTGTTTACAAGAGTATGCTCAAAAAAGACAATGTAGATGTGATCAGTGTGTCTGAGCCATTGATCGAGGGACCTTTTGGCAGCCTGATCGAGCGCATCATCGAATGGATGGATGAATACTATTCCATTCGATTGTCGGGTGAGGTCTTGCGTGGCATGAAAGAAAAAGCCCTGCAAAAAGGCTATCAGACATCTCCCTGTCTTGGCTATACTGCAGTTGGACATGGAAAGCCTTATGTTATCAATGAGGCTGAATATGCCATTGTCTCTTATATCATGGACCTGTATGATAATCAGAACTTAGATGAGACAGCTATTGCCAGGCGTTGCAATGATCTCGGGTACCGGACGAAACGTGGAAAACTCTTCGAGCGGCGTAGCGTTGACCGGATTCTTGGAAATCCCTTCTATTGCGGAACTGTTGTCTGGAACGGAGTGGAATTTGAAGGAAACCATGAGGTACGTCTTTCCAGGGAACGGTACGAAAAACGTCAGAAGCTGATCACTTCCCGGAAACGTCCGGTCAAGGCGCGGAATGTCTCTGCCTGCAAGCACTGGCTATCCGGTCTTTTGAAGTGCTCTGTCTGCGGAGCCACACTTTCTTACACCGGTAATAATAAGTGTCCTTATTTCCAGTGCTGGAAGTACGCAAAGGGATTTCATAAGACTTCTGTTGCTTTATCAGTCAAAAAGGCCGAAGAAGCTGTGATAAGTTATTTTGATCAGATCTTAGATGGAGCAGAATTTACATATGTATGTAAAAAGAAAAAGACTGATCATTCACTGCAGATTGATCAGTTGCAAAGAGAGATCAGTAAGCTCGCCATGAGAGAAGGCAGAATCAAAGAGGCTTATGAGGCAGGAGTAGATACTCTGGCGGAATACAAGAATAATAAGGACCGTCTGGTATCAGACCGATTAGAATTGACTGCTGCCCTTTCACAGCTATTACAGGAAGAACAGTCAGAGCAACCTAATACAGAAGAAGTCCTGAAAGAGATCCGTTCTGTTGCGGATGTCCTGAAGAATCCAGACGTAGGTTACGAAGAAAAAGGAAATCTGATCAGAAGTGTTGTAGAGCAGATCATATATGATAAGGAATCCGGAAAAATGTCTTTTGACATCATTATTTCCTGAATTGAAAATCCCGCAAACCCGCATAAACACTGTGGTTGCGGGACTATTATAGGGTACTGCACTCCGGTGGCCCGGACGGTGAGATCGGCGCTTCCCTGCGTTATCTTTCCCAGCGTTTTACCATGCCGAACCGAACGACTTCAGCTTTGCTCAACGACATAGGAACAGAAGAACTCAGTCATCTGGAAATGGTATCCACTATTGTACATCAGCTTACCCGGGACCTTTCCATGGAGGAAATTGAGAAATCCGGATTCGGACCGTATTATATCGATCACACAGTGGGAGTCTGGCCACAGGCAGCAGGTGGCGTACCATTTAATGCATGTGAATTTCAGAGTAAAGGTGATCCGATCACTGATCTGTTCGAGGATCTTGCTGCAGAGCAAAAAGCCCGTTCTACTTATGACAATATTCTCAGAGTAGTCCGCAATATACCTGAGATTGCGGATCCCATCAAATTCCTGCGTGCCAGAGAAGTTGTTCATTTCCAGAGATTTGGGGAAGCTCTTCAGTCCATTCAGGAAGAACTTGATGCCAAAAACTTCTATGCTTTTACCCCGGGATTTGATAATCCCTGCACTGCATCATGCAACAGCAATAAATAAAGTACGCAGCCAAAACCTGCGACATACTGCGCGAATTTATGCGATTAGCATCGCGAAGCGTGTTACTGAGAACGGAATGAACAGTAATACGCTCCATCTTAAAAATCACAGAAATTTCATATTTGCTTTACAAATATATCTGGTGGTGCTATAGTATTCTTAGCTTAATAGCCACAAAAGTAATTGCCAAAAATATTGAGCAATTACAAACAAAAATATGATATAAAAGGGGCTGTCTCACATAGATATTATGTGACAGCCCCCTTATTGGAGGAATTATGCAGATAATTATTGTTGGGTGCGGTAAAGTTGGACGTACCCTGGCAGAACAGCTTCAGGAAGAAGAATCCGACATTACTCTTATAGACGTTTCTTCTAATGTGATCACTTCCCTTCAGAATGACATTGATGCCATGGGTATCGTGGGAAACGGTGCAAGTATCAACACGCTGGTGGAAGCAGGTATTGAGAATGCAGATATCCTGATTGCCGTAACCGGTTCTGATGAAATGAATCTTCTCTGCTGCCTGATCGCACAGAAAACCGGCCATTGCCAGACGATTGCCCGTGTCCGCAATCCTATCTATGCCAAAGAGATCAGCTTCATCAAGAAGCGTCTGGGTGTTACTATGATCATTAACCCGGAGCTTGCAGCTGCACAGGAAATTTCCCGTCTCTTACGCTTCCCTTCAGCTATCAAGATCGATACTTTCGCACGTGGTCGTGTAGAAATGCTGAAATTTAAAGTGCTTCCTGAATTTAATCTGGATGGCATGACAATCTCACGCATTACGGAAGCCCTGAAATGCGATGTCTTGTTCTGCGCAGTAGAAAGTCGGGATCATGTATCTATTCCCGGCGGTAATCAGGTGATCCACGACGGAGATATGGTTTCCATTCTTGCTTCCCCGGTGAATGCAGCAGCCTTTTTCAAAAAGATCGGCCTGAAAACCAATCAGGTAAAAAACGCCATTATTGTCGGCGGAGGAACCATTTCCTATTACCTTACAAAAGCCCTGCTTGATATGAACATCTCCGTTAAGATCATTGAACAGAATGAGTCCCGCTGTGAAACCTTAAGTGATCTGCTTCCGGAGGCAACTATCATTAACGGAGACGGAACCAATCGTTCTCTCCTTATGGAAGAGGGACTCTCACGCACAGAGGCTTTTGTATCACTCACAAACATGGATGAGGAAAATGTTTTCCTTTCACTCTTTGCCAAAACAGTTTCCAATGCCAAACTGGTTGCCAAGGTAAACCGCCTTGCCTTTGATGATGTCATTGATAACCTTGATATCGGAAGCGTCATTTATCCGAAATATATCACAGCCGACTATATCCTGCAGTATGTACGTGCCATGCAGAACAGCATCGGCAGCAATATTGAAACCCTTTATCATATCCTGGATAATCAGGCAGAAGCTCTGGAATTTGCCATCCGCGAAAATTCACCGGTAACAGGCATTCCATTATCTAAACTGAACCTGAAGAAAAACCTTCTTGTAGGTTACCTGAACCGAAATGGTCAGGTCAAGATTCCCCGAGGCCAGGATACCATTCAGGTCGGAGATACCGTTATCATAGTAACTTCTCAGAAGGGCCTTCGCGATATCACAGATATTCTGGAAAAATAAAGGAGCCGAATTATGAACTATTCCATTATTATCTATATCATCGGAATGATTCTGGAAATTGAAGCTGTATTTATGGCTCTGCCCGCAATTACGGCACTGATCTATCAGGAAACTTCCGGTGTAGCTTTTCTGATCACGATTGCTTTATGCCTGGTCATCGGGCTTCCTCTCACCAGGAAAAAGCCGACAAGAAAGGCTTTCTACACAAAAGAAGGTTTCGTGACTGTAGCATTAAGCTGGATCGTTCTGAGTATCATAGGAGCAATCCCCTTTGTGATCAGCCGAAGCATTCCAAATCCTGTAGATGCATTATTTGAAACAGTTTCGGGTTTTACTACAACAGGAGCCAGTATTCTCAGCGATGTGGAGGCACTTCCTCATTGTATGCTGATGTGGAGAAGCTTCACGCACTGGATCGGCGGAATGGGTGTTCTGGTTTTCATCCTCTCCCTTCTGCCACTTACCGGCGGTTATCATATGAATCTTATGAAAGCGGAGAGTCCCGGACCATCTGTAAGCAAGCTTGCACCAAAAGTACAGTCAACTGCCAAAATTCTGTATTCTATTTATTTCGTAATGACAGTGATCCAGATCCTGCTTCTTCTGGTCGGTGGTATGCCGCTGTTTGACTCCATATGTACAGCTTTCGGTACTGCAGGTACCGGAGGATTTGGTATTAAAAATGACAGCATGGCCAGTTACAGTACATATCTGCAGGTAGTCATTACTGTATTTATGATTTTATTTGGCGTTAACTTTAATGCTTACTTTTTCATTATCACAAAAAAATTTGCTCAGGCTTTTAAGATGGAAGAAGTGCGGTATTATTTCGGAATCATCGGTATTGCAATTCTTATCATCACCTGCAATATTTACCATATTTTCGGAAGTGCAGCCAAAGCTTTTCAGCAGGCGGCTTTCCAAGTTGGTTCCATTATCACAACAACCGGATATGCAACAACAGATTTTAATACCTGGCCGGAAATTTCGCGGACAATCCTGGTGCTGCTGATGTTTATCGGTGCATGTGCCGGAAGTACAGGCGGCGGCATTAAAGTATCCAGGATCCTGATTCTCTGCAAAACAGTCCGCAAGGAGCTTCATATTTTTCTGCATCCAAATGCGGTAAAGAAAATAAAAATGGACGGCAAAGCCATCCCACATGAAGTTGTTCGTTCCACAAATATTTTCTTCATTGTATATATGCTGATTTTTGCATCCTCCATATTCCTGATTGCCTTTGACGATTTCAATCTGATCACGAATTTTACGGCGGTTGCGGCAACCTTTAATAATATCGGACCTGGTCTGGAACTGGTAGGACCTACCGGAAACTTCGGCATGTTCTCCTGGTTTTCAAAGCTTATCCTTACTTTTGATATGCTGGCAGGACGTCTTGAGATTTTCCCGTTACTGATATTGTTTGTAAGGGATACATGGAAAAAATTCTAAAAATATTTTGGTAAAACAAATTTTATTTTTTTACACTGTATTCATATTTTATTCATATTTATTGGATATAATGAATTGTAGAAAGATGATGAATCTTTCTTATAAATATTTTTCTTTTTCATACGCGCCGGTACGAAAGTACCGGCCTCCTTCCATTTATGGGAGTTTTTTATTTTATGGCATTTTTCTCACGCCTTCATAATCAAACGCAGGAATAAAACTCTCTCTGGCAGTTTCACCATCTTGAAAAAATCCATTTTCAATCCCAAGCTCAAATGCATAGTCCAGAACTTTTTCATATTCTCTTCTGGTTACACAACGATTCAGTTCTGTATATTCTTTCTGCTCAAAAACCGGTGTGTACTGATTCATGATACTGATATAAATCTGCTTTCCAAAAGTCTTATGTAAAAGTTTCAGAACCTTCTTTGAATTTCTTGTATGCCCCGGCAATATAAGATGTCTCACAATAGTCCCACGTTTCATATATCCCTCTGCATCAAACTGTGGCATTCCTGTCTGGCGTACCATCTCATTAACTGCTTCCATAGCCCTTTCAGGATAATCATTTGCATGTGAAAATTTCACCGCCAATTCGCTCTCCGCATATTTGTAATCCGGAAGATAAATGTCCACATATCCGTCCAGAAGTTTCAATGTCTCTGTGTTCTCATATCCACCACAGTTATAGACAACCGGAATATTAAGCCCATGCTTCTTTGCACAGTCCAAAGCTGCGATGATCTGTGGAATATAATGTGTTCCGGTTACCAGATTGATATTTGCAGCATCCTTTTCCTGCAGTTCCAGGAATATTTCTGCCAGTCTTTCCTCAGTGATCTCAAGGCCACTGTCACCAATGGCAATTTCCCGGTTCTGGCAGAAACAGCATCTCAGATTGCATCCTGTAAAAAAGACTGCCCCGGAACCTCTGGTTCCCGAAATACATGGTTCTTCCCACATATGCAAAGCTGCCCTTGCAATCTTAACCTTCTGATCCATTCCACAGTATCCGGTTTTTCCGGCTGTTCTGTCTACATGGCAATTTCTCGGACATAAACTGCAATCTGCCAGTATGCAGCTTTCTGTATCATGCCTCAGAGTTTTATCTTTGTTTTCTTCTGTCTGTATTTTATTTACCTTCACTTTTCTCTTCTGTCCTTTTTTCTTTCCCCGACTTGATATCTGTGAATCACCCACTGCAAACATTTCCCACAGTTTGCTTATATCATAACCGTTCAGTGCTTTCACAGTTACAGGCGGATTGCTGAATAGTTACTATCCTTTATATCATTATACTACATTCCCCAATTACGTCTATTCATATTTCACAATTTCCTTTTTCAATCTCTTCATGATCCTTTTTTCCAACCTGGAAATATATGATTGAGAAATTCCCAGAAGGTCTGCAACCTCTTTCTGTGTTTTCTCTGCAGCATTCTCCTTTCCCAGACCAAATCTAAGGCGGATGATCGTCTGCTCACGCGGTGAAAGCTTTCTAATTGCCTTTGATAACAACGAAATCTCCACTTCATCTTCCAGACGTCTTGAAATCACATCCTCATCAGTTCCCAGAATATCAGAAAGCAGGAGTTCATTTCCATCCCAGTCTACGTTCAGCGGTTCGTCTATGGACACTTCCATCTTTGTCTTACTGTTTCGGCGAAGATACATCAGGATCTCATTCTCTATACATCTGGATGCATAAGTGGCAAGCTTGATGTTTTTTACAGGATTAAAGGTATTGATCGCCTTGATCAGCCCAATCGTTCCGATTGAGATCAGATCCTCCACCCCGACTCCTGTGTTATCAAACTTCTTTGCAATATACACCACAAGCCTTAAATTATGTTCGATCAGAACAGACTTCGCTTCTTCTTCCTGCCCTGTTCCAAGCTTCTGCAGTATAAACGCCTCACGCTTCGGCTCCAGTGGTGCCGGCAGCACATCATTTCCACCAATATAAAAAACTTCTCCTGAACGGTTCATCACCATTCTTGACACTACCTGTAATGGATAACAGCTCATAGTCACAACCCCTCCCGTTAAAGTAATCTGGAATTCAAAAGTACCTCGTATTCCTTACCAAAAGCGGATGTTTCAAATGAAAATGCAAATACCGGATTGTCTATGCAGACAACCTCTGCTGGAGTCTGAATGCAGAGTCTCTCAAAAGTAACAGCCAGCATCATCCCCTGTTCTTTTCCTATACTGTGAAAAAAAGTAAAATGTGGATGAAGCCCGGCAGTTCCCGGTTTCCCAGACTCTCCGGGATTTTCTTTCAGGTGTTTTAAACAGCTTACGGTTTCTTCTGAACATATTTCAGATAAAACTTTTTCTGTCCCTACAGATACAGGTTTTCCGTTTACAGAATCCATAAGCAGATTTCCGGAATCATAAAATCCTTGAAAAGGATATCCACATCCTTTATAGTATATGGTTATCGGATAGATATTCTTTGTCCGTATTCTCATGGAATCCATCAGATATGACAACGCTGTAATGCCGGACCACGTTGCTGCTGCAAGGATCAGAAACATTTTGACTGTCAACTTATCACTGACGATCACTTCCCAGAACCCTCCACACAGAAATGCGGCAAAATACAGTGTAAGTATTGCTTTAAGCAGCAGACTTCCCCTTTTCAGATTACATCCGATCACAAGCATTCCTGCAGCACAGCCACCATGCAGCAGGACAAGTGCCGGAAGAAAAATCCCAGACTCCAGAAAAGATTGCAGATAAATGATCCAGCAGGAAAACACCGCACCTGCAGCAGCTCCCAGAAGAGCTCTTTTTCTGCTTCTTCCACATCGGAATAATATTCCTGTAAATCTGATCAATATGTAATCTATCAGGAGATTTGTGAAAAAAACTACATCTATGTATATTTCGTAATGCATTTCCTTCCCTCCGTCTGATACTGCCTCTGACTTCTCCTTCACTTCGGTAAGTGAGATTCATTATACGTGATAAAGTATGCGGATTTTGTCAAAACGGAGGAATTATGTCTTATTATTTGTCGCACTAAATCGACAGTAACTATCATACAAACCAAAATGAACATGTATTGACATATAATTGAAGTTAGAATAAAATGATAGATAATTTCTATGTTTTAGAAGGGCATCTTCTATACTGTCACAATTCAGACAGTATTTTATGTCTCTGCTACAAAACAGACTGGAGGATTTTAACATGAATAATATTACCGGACACACAGGTCTTACCGCGCTTTTAGGAAGCCCGGTGGCACACAGCATTTCCCCTTTGATGCATAATGAATCATTTCGCCTTCTCGGGCTTGACTATGTATATTTATGTTTTGATGTAAATGAAGAAACTCTTCCTGCAGCAGTTGCAGGATTAAAGACTTGCGGCATTCGCGGTTTCAACCTTACCATGCCGAATAAGAATAAAATTGTAGAATTATTGGATGAGCTTTCCCCTGAAGCCCAACTGATCGGTGCTGTCAATACTGTACTGAACGATAACGGAAAGTTAATCGGATACAATACAGACGGGTACGGTTTTATGCAATCTGTACGTGATGCGGGACATGATATTACCGGTAAAAATATAACTGTCATGGGAGTAGGAGGAGCTTCGATGGCCATCTGTGCACAGTCTGCCCTGGACGGTGCGGCTTCCGTACATATTTTTGCCCGCCGCACCAGCAGATACTGGAATCGCACACAGAAATTCGCTGAGAATCTCTCTGCTAAAACAGGTTGTCAGGTCTGCCTCTTCGACAATGATGATCATACTGCATTGCGAGATTCCATTGCACAGAGTTATCTGCTGATCAATGCAACCTCTGTAGGCATGGTTCCGGATATCGACGATACCATCATCAAAGATACATCTCTGTTCCATCCTGAGCTTGTAGTGGCAGATGTTGTCTATGAGCCACAGGAAACCCGACTGCTCAGAGAGGCTAAAGCAACCGGATGCCAGACCTTTAATGGCATGTATATGCTTCTTCATCAGGGGGCTAAAGCTTTCCAGATCTGGACCGGACAGGAAATGCCGGTTTCTGTTATTAAGGAAAAATATTTCTCTGTCAAATAGTGATTCGCATAACAGTCACATATTTCCCATCAGCTTATCTTTGATGATTGCCAGGATTTCTCTTGGAATATATATCAGAAGTCTCCATGAACGGTATCTGGAAGGAATGGGATAAATTTCTCTGCATCCACATTTCTTTCCTATGGCCGTTCCCCGGAAAACATGAAAATTATTGGTGACAATGCCCACCGAATGATTCAGTCCGATCATTCCCAGACTGAACTTCAGATTCTCTGTTGTGCTGGTAGATTTCTCTTCCAGGATCAGTCGTTCTCTGTCAATTCCATGTTCCACAAGATAATTGCACATTGCCTGAGCTTCTGTGATAGATTCTCCGTCCCCTTTTCCTCCGGACAGAACAGCCTTAGTCTCAGGATTCTCTTCCATATACTGTAAAGCCCTCCTGGTACGTTCCAGAAGGGCTTTTGTAAGCCGGGTGCCTTCTACATGGGCACCAAGCACGATAATATATTCCAGATTTGGATGCTTACGCATTCTTACCGCAGCAATATTTATATTTCTTGCCGCTTCCGCAAGGACAAGGATCATTACGTCCGATTTTCTTTGCTTTGACAACTGTTCCTGATTTCTTCTGCTCAAGATAAAGTTCTTTTCTCTTCTCCGGTGTGAAGATCGCATCCCACTGTGGCAGTTCATACAGCCAGTCAGCTCTTGCATCTACCATGTTCTTATAAAGAAGTTCTTTATCGAAGCACAGAGAAACCTTTGTGTTCTCATCCATTGTCTCAATCGGGTTCGGAATCTTCAGACTGTCATTGATTCCATCAAGAAAACCAACCATTGTCAGAACTTCCTGTCCGTATTTCTCAGCCAGTTCCTTAACTGTACCGGTTACTACCTCATCCGGGTTGCTAAGAAGCTGCTCATAAATTCCTTTTTCAATATTAAAATAATTTGCCCAAAATCTCTGAAGTTTATTACGGTCTGCCTGCTGGTCATAGGCGATGGCACGCCACTGCTCTAAGATTGTTTTATCGCTCATTTCCTTTAATCCTCTTTTCCAATATTTCATAGGTATTATGCCTGTGCGGAAACATATGGAAAATATTCCTTCCACAAGCTTTATTATTATATCATCTTTCAGTTAAAAATACAAATGATATTCTTTGTATTTTTAGTGAATTTTAAGTTACTGTTCACACACCACTATCCCGCGAGGTGTTTTGGCATGAATATGCCAAAATCCCGAGACATACAAGCCAAAATTCCATTGCCGCAGGCAATCTAGTACATCGTTTTCGAAATAACTATACCACTCACTTGTCTGCGAATCCGATTGCACAGGTCTAAAAGCCTCAGCGTAGCCCGCTACGCCTGCGTTTTTATACCAGCACACTCGAATCCGCATCCTACGCGATTGGTATAGTTATTTACGAAACGATGTACTAGAATGAATTTTGGCTATGTTACTGAGAACGGAGTGAACAGTCACAATTTTAATTGACGCCCAGTTTCTCCAGTTCTGCTGCTGCCTGTTTAAAAGATTTAAACTGAATTGCATGGATTCCCTGTTTTCTGGCTGCCTCACAGTTCTCCGCTCTGTCATCCAGAAATACGGATTTCTCCGGGTCAAGATGGTAGCGTCCGAGCAGGGTTTTGTAAATTTCCGGTTCCGGTTTGATCTGCTTCACCTGACAGGAGAACACTGCTCCGTCTACATATTTAAGAAACGTAAGTTTATCCTCCGTTCTCTCCAGTGTGTCAGTTGCATAATTGGAAAGAATATAAACATGATATCCTTTATCTTTCAGATATCTCACCCAGGTTTCCGCATAATCTGTTTTCTCAATTGTCTCGTCAGAACGGCGCATTACCTCCCGGATATCCTTTTCGTACTCCGGTGCAGCTTTTACCATCTGATCTACATAATATTGCTCAGTCTCGCTGCTTCTGTCTCTCTCATTCCAGGTATTGCTCTGAAATACCACTTCCGCAATTTTATCACGCTCTTCCTTCGGAAAACCAAAACTGTCCAGATAGGTCTCCCAGTCATATTTTACAAGAACCTGTCCAACGTCAAAAATAATATTCTCCATATCCGAATCCACCACCTTTTTATTCCTGTTCAGTAATTTATAAACAATCCATATTGCATAAGCCATGATGGGAACCATGATCGCCACTGCAAGCGAGGCTTTAAAATAGACCTGCGAATCTTCTCCATTCCCGAATGCAAAAATCATCGGCATACAACATGCAAGAAGCAGGATTATGATTGCGATCCATGCCCCGATTTTTTTTATCTTATTATTATCTTTTTTCATAAGCCTCCAGTTATATAAAAGACACGCCGGAGAAATTCCCCGGCGTATAGTCTTATTTACCGTCTGCCGATCAGACAGGTAAATTTATCCTTATTATTTATTTCTGTAGATGATATCGTCACGTCCCGGGCCATTGGAAATCATAGTGATCGGGAATCCGATATGTTTCTCAACGAACTCAACATACTTTCTGCAGTTTTCCGGCAGATCTTCATATTTTTTGATTCCGCGGATGTCGCATTTCCATCCCGGCAGAGTCTCCAGAACCGGTTTTGCTTTCTCAAGCAGTGTAGTTGTCGGAAATTCTGTTGTTACTTTTCCATCAATCTCATATCCTGTGCAGACCGGAATTTCATCCAGATATCCAAGAACATCAAGAACTGTGAAAGCAACATCTGTAGTTCCCTGAAGACGGCATCCGTATTTGGAAGCAACACAGTCAAACCATCCCATACGTCTTGGACGGCCTGTAGTAGCACCAAATTCACCGCCGTCACCGCCACGTCTTCTCAGTTCATCTGCTTCATCGCCAAAGATTTCAGAAACAAATGCACCTGCTCCTACTGCACTGGAGTATGCCTTGCATACAGTAACAATCTGTTTGATCTCATATGGTGGAAGACCTGCTCCTACTGCACCATATCCTGCCAGGGTAGAGGAAGATGTAACCATCGGATAAATTCCATGATCCGGGTCTTTCAGAGAACCAAGCTGTCCCTCAAGAAGAACTTCTTTACCTTCTTTTAATGCGTTCCACAGATACAGGGATACGTCACATACATATGGTTCAACCATTTTCTTATATTCCATAAGTTCAGCAAATAATTCATCCACATTAAGAAGCGGTTTGTGATATAAATGTTCAAGAAGAACATTCTTTGTCGCACATACACTTGCAAGTTTTTCTTTCAGATGTTCTTCATCAAAAAGTTCACTTACCTGGAAACCAATCTTTGCATATTTGTCTGAGTAGAACGGAGCAATACCTGACTTGGTAGATCCGAAAGATTTGCCGCCCAGACGTTCTTCCTCATACTGGTCAAAAAGAATATGGTATGGCATAACCATCTGTGCTCTCTCGGAGATAAGGATCTTCGGAGCCGGAACACCTCTGCTTACCACTTCATTGTACTCTTTGAAAAATACCGGGATATTCAGTGCAACACCGTTGCCGATCACACTTGTAGTATGATCATAAAACACACCTGACGGCAGAGTATGAAGGGCAAATTTACCATAGTTATTTACGATTGTATGACCTGCATTTGCACCACCCTGAAATCTTACGATAATATCAGCCTTCTCAGCGAGCATATCGGTAATCTTACCTTTACCTTCATCTCCCCAGTTAGCACCAACAACTGCTTTTACCATTATATAATTCCTCCTGTATTTACCGATTACTGTTTACCCGACCTTGCAGAATGACCTGCCGGATATCATCAGGAAACAGCAACGCTTATTATCTTTATATCAGATTCTGTAATATTCCAAACCGTTATGTTAAGTATTTACTGATCAGACATTGATCTCAGCTTTCACTCCCAGAAGTTCCTTATGGGAATCGAGGATCGGCTGAACTACTGTATTTACAAATCTCTCTGTCTGCTCTTTGGCACGTCCGATATATTTCTTCGGATCCATGGATCTCTGCAGATCTTCCAGAGAAAGGTTGAATGCAGGATCTGCTGCGATCAGTTCCAGCAGATTATTATCTTTGCCTTCTACCTTGACAGTCTTTCCGGCTTCCATGGAAAGCTCACGGATACGCTCATGAAGTTCCTGACGGTCACCGCCTGCTTTTACAGCATCCATCATGATATTCTCTGTAGCCATGAACGGAAGCTCTGCCATCATATGTTTCTCGATAACCTTCGGATAAACAACCAATCCATCTACAACATTAAGACAGAGGTCAAGGATTCCGTCAATAGCAAGGAAACCTTCCGGAATACTCAGACGCTTATTTGCAGAGTCATCCAGAGTTCTCTCAAACCACTGAGTTGCAGATGTGATCGCCGGGTTAAGGGCATCTACCATTACATATCTGGAAAGGGAAGCAATACGCTCACTTCTCATAGGATTTCTCTTATACGCCATTGCGGAAGAGCCGATCTGAGATTTCTCAAATGGTTCTTCTACTTCCTTCAGATGCTGAAGAAGGCGGATATCATTGGACATCTTGTGTGCACTTGCTGCAATTCCTGCAAGAATATTGGCAACACGTGTATCTACCTTGCGGGAATAGGTCTGTCCGGATACCGGATAGCATTCCTTAAATCCCATCTTCTCTGCAATCATCGGATCAATCTTGTCGATAGTCTCCTGATCTCCATCAAACAGTTCCAGAAAGCTTGCCTGTGTTCCGGTTGTACCTTTGGATCCCAGAAGCTTCATTGTTCCCAGAACATACTCCAGATCCTCCAGATCAAGCAGGAATTCCTGTGTCCAGAGTGTTGCACGCTTACCTACTGTAGTAGGCTGTGCAGGCTGAAAATGTGTAAATGCCAGAGTAGGCTGATCTTTATATTTATCTGCGAAAGCAGAAAGCTCGGCAATAACATTGACCAGTTTCTTCTTCACAAGCTTTAATGCTTCTGTCATTACAATAATGTCTGTATTATCACCTACATAACAGGAGGTTGCTCCCAGATGGATGATTCCTTTTGCTTTCGGGCACTGTACGCCATACGCATATACGTGAGACATAACATCATGACGCACCTGACGTTCACGTTCCTTTGCAACGTCATAATTGATATCCTCTGCATGTGCCTTCAGTTCATCAATCTGCTCCTGTGTAATGTTAAGGCCAAGCTCTTTCTCTGTCTCAGCAAGTGCGATCCAGAGTCTTCTCCATGTGCGGAATTTCATATCCGGGGAAAAAATATACTGCATTTCTTTGCTGGCATAACGTTCTGATAAAGGACTTACATATCTGTCTGTACTCATCTTCACTCTCCTGTTTTTTATAGGATATTATTTTTAATCCTTTTATTTCACTTCTGTACGTACGTTTTTCTCAACCACGTACGTTGAAATTATATAACATCATTCCTCTAAAAGCAACCACAAAAACCTTATCCCTGATGGAATTTACCAAGAAATTCTTTCATTCTCGCATGTTCTGATTCAAATACCTCTTTTGGACTCCCCTCAACTGCGATCAGTCCCTTATCCATAAAAATAATATGATCAGAGATATCTCTTGCAAATGTCATCTCATGAGTAACGATCACCATAGTGATGTGTTCTGCTGCCAGATCTTTGATTACCTTAAGAATTTCACTCGTAAGCTCCGGATCAAGGGCGGAAGTAGGCTCATCAAAAAACAGGATCTTCGGATTCATACATAATGCTCTGGCAATAGAGACACGCTGCTGTTGACCGCCGGAAAGCTGAAACGGATATGCATTCTCTCTGTCTGCAAGTCCCATCTGCTTTAACAGAGTTCTTGCCTGTGCATAAACCTCCTCTTTCTTTCTCTTCTGCACTCTGATCGGAGCATCTGTGATATTTTTCAGTACGGAAAAATGGGGGAAAAGATTAAAGTTCTGAAATACCAGTCCCACATCCCCCTGCTTGATGATCTCACCGCTGTCCGGTGTCTCAAGACCGGTGGCACAGCGGAGAAGTGTGGATTTACCGGAACCGGAAGGTCCGATAATACTAAGAACCTCACCCTCCTCTACCTGAAGTGAAATGTCTTTTAATACTTCAAGGCTGCCGAAGCTCTTCTTTATGTTTTTCATTTCAAATAATACCATAGCAAATATTCCTCTTAAATTAAATGATGTCAGAGTCAAAAAATATTTTATAACCCCAGCCGCCTGTCAGCGATAATAATTCAGTTTTTTCTCAATCTTATCCATTACAATCGCAACAAGAAGATTGAACACAAAATAGAAAACAGCAGCGATCACAAAAGGCATCATAGTCGTCTGTGCACTTGCAATCTGTTTTGCAATTGTAAACATCTCCGAAACAGCAACAACAAATGCCAGTGACGTATCCTTTACCAGTGTGATAACCTCATTTGTCACAGATGGAAGGATTCTCTTGATCACCTGCGGCAGGATGATCCTGAAAAATGTCTGGGCCTTGCTATATCCCAGAATCTTTGCAGCCTCATACTGTCCCGCTGAAATAGATTCGATTCCTCCTCTGTAAATCTCCGCAAAATATGCAGCATAGTTAATACTGAATGCAATAAACACAGCGATCAGGCTGTATCCCATGGAAATACGGATTCCAAAAATAAAGTATGGTCCGAAATACACAACCATCAATTGCAGCATTAACGGGGTTCCGCGCATAACTGATATGTAGGCAGACACAATTCCACGTATCGCCGGATTCTTGGACATTCTGCCAAAGCAGATCAGAAGTCCCAGCGGAAGTGAAAAAAGTAATGTCACTACAAAAATCTCTACAGAAACTACCATACCACTGGCAAGCTGCTGCAGCATTACACTTAAAGACATAAGCTTTCCTCCTGAAAAATTTCTCCTGTACAGTAAGAAAAGAGGGTGCACAAAATGTACCCTCCATTCCTTTATAATGCGGACAGCCTGCACAGATCTGTCCTCTTGTATCATAACTGTTTTTGTTCCGGCTGACTATTCAGCATCTTTCGCTGTATCAGCTGTATCTTCTTTTGCTGTGTCTGCATCGGAAGCATCATCCTCTGCTGCATCATCTTTTTTATCATCAGATTTCTCATCATCTCCAATGCAGAGCATATCTGCTACTTCATACTTCTCAGCAAGTTTATCAACTTCACCTGCATCATAAAGTTTCAGAACTTCTTCCCATACAGTATCTTTCAGCTCATCGTTACCCTTCTTAAAGCCGATTCCATACTCTTCGCTCTGGATTGGCTCGTCGAGGATCACATATTTGCCTTCTTCTCTCTGGGAAAGCTGATATTTGGCAACACCGATATCTACTGCGATGGCATCTGCAGCGCCGGAATCCAGATTCATGAATGCTGTATTGTAATCAGGATTCTCTGTCAGTGATGCAAAGCTTGCTGTAAGATCCTTATTATCATCGCTGTTTAATGCATCCAGTGCTGCGGAAGCGGCCTGAACTACTACATTCTTGCCTGCCAGGTCATCCAGCTTCTCAATCCCTGAATCGGCTGCAACAACCATCACCTGCTCATTGTTCAGATATGGATCTGACCATGTATAGTCATCCTCACGTCCGTTAATGGTAAATCCGTTCCAGATACAGTCAATAGAACCGGAATTCAGTTCCATATCCTTGGAATCCCAGTTGATCGGTTTCTTTACAAGTTCCCATCCGAGATTGTCGCATACTTCCTGTGCAAGGTCAAGGTCAAAACCAACATACTCTCCATTATCGTCTTTATATCCGAAAGGAGGATACTGTGCATCAAATCCTACAGTTAATGTCTTACTGTCAGCATCTGCATATACAGAAACAACACCCGTCATCATAGAAGCTGCCATAACTCCTGCCATGAGTACTGCTAAAGATCTCTTTTTCATGATAAATATCTCCTCTTTATCTGTTTTGTTATTTATCACACAGCCACTCTACCATGTGAAAGTATGTGTTAATCCTATCACACACCTCCGCCTCTGTCAAGAGTAAGTTATGAACCTGTACTTCTGTGATAATCTTTCATAAGTCTCTCCAGAAGGGCATCCAGATTTTTTTCATCTGTTTTCTCTTCCGGTACAGACTCGAAAGCTTTCAGAGACTGCCTGATTTCTTCTTTTATATCTTTCTTCAGTTCTTCATCTACTTCAAGTTCTTCCATAACCTTATCATAATCTGTCTTATCATGAACACTGCTGTATGCTATGATATAAGCTTTTAAGGCATCTTTTGAATGTGCTTCTCTGTATGCTTCCAGAAAACATTCCTGTGCTTTTTCCATCTGAAAAAGATAACTGTATGCACAGCCAAGATTATAGCGCACTGAAGCTGCGAATCCTTTTCTCTGCTCAGACAGATCCTCTCTTTCCAGGAGTTTCTGGTATACCCGGATGGCGTTCACATACATTCCGTTTTCTGTCAGTGCATCTCCCTTTCTCTTCTGACGGACTGCCGCTTTTTCTTTTCCATAAGTCACAATCCTGCTGTTAAAGCCTTTCATCTCCTCATAGGTAAGGTAATTGATCTCCTTGAAAACAGGATAGATCATCTCTTCCACACTTACATTTCTCTCCAGATTCTGTTTCAGCTTTGCAGCCAGATGCACAAGTTCAAGCTCATCTCTGAGCCAGTTGCATAATTCTTCATTAAAAACAGTATGATCAGCAAGGTAAAGATTGTGGTACAGATAATAACAGAGTTCTTCTATAGAATAAATATTCATACTGATATTCTCTATAAAATAAGGACGCTGTGCTTTTTTTGTCTGACATAAAATATATCCGCTCATTGCTCCATCTCCTTTACCATTCTACTGTCTCTGTCCAGGTTTTCCCACTGGAAGGGAACATTTCTCCGAATCCCAGATCTGTAACCGTCACTTTACATTCTGCAGATGAGACATACTGTAATTCCAGCCGTAATCTGGTAGTCTTGTCCGGACGCAACGGAATACCGGGCAGCATCATTCCTACCCTTCTTTTCTCCGGTCTGTGGTACGTGCTTACAATAAACACAAGCTCCTCTGTATCATCAAGAATAAATTCACAGGATGCCTTACTGTCATACCAGTTATTTCCTGCCTCGATCAGCGGATAATAGGTAGGAGAACCCATCACTCTCATTTCCATCCCCACATCAGCCATAACCAGAGAATCGCTTAAAAAGCGATATCCCTTTAATGCCTTGTTCTCTGTTTTCTCTTTTCCTGCAGCGCAGGCACCCTTTGCAAAAAGATTATTTCCATAGAAAACCTTTCTTTTCTGATAACAGAGTAACCTTACAGACTGCTCTGCCCAGTCCTGTGAAAATCCATCTCCTGTGATCTGAATGCTGGAAAACAGATCTCTGCCAAGTGTTTTCTGGACAAACTTACCGAATTCTGAATCTCTCTCCTGTCCCTCAGCAGGAAGTTCTGTCTCCACAGCTTCTTCCAGTTTTACAGTGACAGGCTTTGTTGCACCGTTCATTGTCATCTTGCGAAAAGACACGTTCTCCGGTGTAAAGGCATACCATCCCACACTGCGGTTCCAGGTTTCTCTTTTCTGTGAGAGCACATAATAATAGAAGCTTTCCCCATAATCCAGCAGCATATATTTCTCATGTGGAAATCCAATTATCTCAAATGCTTTCTGGAAATTCTCAACCTGAATTTCCGTCAGCCCAGGCAGTGTCACCGCCACACATTTAGTATTTTTGACCAGTTCTGCCACTCCCAGAAATTTAAGCATTCCCTGCAGAAACTGAGCCAGGATCTCCCATGGTGCAAGTTCCTGTCCTTCCACCAGCACAGAATCACTTTTTTCACAGATTCCATAGACATCATCGATCATGACTCCGCCCTTTTCCCGGACAAAGTAATCTGCTTCCAGTCCTACACAATAGTCTTTCTGCTCCGGTCTCCAGCACAGAATACAGGGAGCCTCATACTGATTTCCACCCGCTTTCATAGAAAGAGAACGTGCCTCGTCTCCTTTTCTGTCATAATAACATATCTGAGAATACTCTTTGCCAAAATCAATTCCCACGATCAAATCACGAATTTCGTTCATTTGTTCCTCCCGGTTTCAGGACAATCTGTTCCTGCTCTTCTTTCTCGATCACAAACATCTTCTTCACATACTGTTCCTGGCGAAGATACTTCTTCACCTGTGAAAACACTTCTTTCTTTTTATCCAGTCTGCGTGCAGAGAGCATCTGATTGATCATATGATATTTGCTTACAGGTGTACCCTCAATCTTATTCATTGTAAGTACCCTCTCCTGTGTCCGATTTACCCGCTCTCCTGTTACTGATTCAAAATAATACCGCAATGTCTCCCCGTAGAACAATGTAAATGATTTTGCAAAAATACCTTCATATAAATCACGCAAAGGCTCTGTCTGATATTTCACCTGATTTCCGAGGCCTGCATCCAGTGCATAATAGAGTGTCACCTTTGCAGACGGATCTGCATGGTATTCCACAAAGGTTTTATCATCCAACTGATAAGGACTTAAGACAGATACCGGAAGTTTCCCGAAGAACGCAAAGTACATTCCCTGTTTCACACATTTCTGAAGAATCTCCTCTGCATTGCAAAGCTGTTTTTTCTCCAGTTTTTTTTCTTTGGAATACGCTTCCAGAAGAGCAAGACTGCATACAAAATCAACCGGCCATTTCTCATCATAAGCCCGCTCCAGCAGACTTCTTACAAAAACACTCATCGGATATTCTTTTACAAATGCACCATATGCAGTCTGCGTAAGATATGCTCCTGTAATACGTTCCTTTCCGCTGTGATGAACATAATCCTCCAGGATCTTCTCTCCCTCTTTCCTGTAATCAGAAGTAAACATCAGAAGGCCAAGAAGCTTCTCTTCCAGTTCATAAGTATCCATCTCAAAGCCCTGCGCACTTTTCCATACAGATATCAGTTCATCTACAGGACCAAATCTGTATTCCATAAGATACTTCAGGATCACTTCATCATATTTTCCGCGTCTGTATACATCCGATGCAAGGGCAAGCAATTCGTCATCCTCCTCCATCTCACATCTTGTCAGCATTCTGCTGGTCAGCTTCAGCTGGCTCTCTATGCGGATTCCTTCATATCCGAATTGGGAAACAATGGACATTGCCTGCTGATACATTCCTCTGGAGATCAGTACTTCCAGAAGAGCTGTTCTGTCTACAGCCGCATATTTCTTATAATCCATCTGTCTCAGATAATTATCTGCTTCTTCTGCTCTGGTGTGTTCGGAATAATAAGAAAGCAGCTTCTCTCTGATACATTTCTGATATTCATCTGAAAATTCCTCTGACTCCGGGATCCTCTGGAATGCCTGAAGATTCTCCGGTTTCAGTTCTGTATGCTCACTGCAGTGAAGTACCAGCCCCGGCTCTTCAATATGAAAACCAAGAACCTTATCTGTCAGTTCACGCTCATCAAATAATTTCTTGATATTATAATCTACTGTTGATACATATCTTCTCTGCTTCCCATCCTGAAACAGGATCACCGCATCATCTGTATAAATTCTTGGATAAGCTACGCCCTGGATACATGGGTAAATTTCTTCTTCCCTGAGCTGTTCATGGCGCACGATCACATAGCGTATCTTCTTATCATCACAGTACAGTCTGTGTGTAAACAGCTTCTGCGCGAGCAGTTTTGCCTGTCCTTCTGTTTTGGGATTGCTTAAAAATTCCTGATAAAGGACCGCATAATTCTCATTCATCCGTCCTTCTTTCGCCTTGCGCATGGCAAAAATCTTCATATGATCCCTGTAATCCGCATATGTCTGTGGCTGACGGCCTCTGTTTCCCACAATACTTGCATAAATAAATGCCTTTTTATCATCTGCAAGAGAAGTATTATTATAGGTAAAATACATCAGAAGGGGCTTTGGAAGTTCTCTCTGATAAGATGTATCCATTGTTTCCACATAATATTCATATATCCTTGTCAGACGGATTCCTTTCTCCACTGCCAGGGAAAACCATCTGAAATATTCCGGTTTTCTCGGATTTCCAAGCATGATATATCTGCAGATTGCTTCCAGCGTATCATCGGATTCAAAAGCATCGTATCCCATTGCCAGTGCTCTGTACATACTGGTACAAAATTCTCTCTCATACCCTGTAAGATAGGCAAATCTCATCACCAGCTCTTCTGTCAGAAGACCTTTCTCTCCCGCAAATAAAAATACCTGTGTCCAGAAACTGCTCATTCTGTGAAGAAGTGTTGTATCACTGCTTATATAATTCCATGCTTCCAGATACAGAAACGGACTCCTGCAGCCTTTCTCAAAAAGTTCCTCCATCATAAATACCAGCCTTGAAGGGGAACCCTTATCCTCCGGATTCATCTCCAGCCAGAGTTTAAACAACAGAAAACTATCTTCCTTCTGCAGAAAGAAATTGTACAGACGTCTTATCGCCTGTTCTCTGTCTTTGTGCAATCCTGTAAGAACGCAGAGATAAAGGTAAGCACCTGCCAGTTCCAGATTCTCTCTGACAAAGTTCTGATGTTTAAATTTCTTCAGAATTTCTCTTGCCTGCTCATCCTTTTCTTCCATATGAAGAATGTATGCTTCATACATCTGATATTCCGGATAATCACAGCCTTCTTCCCTTAACTGATTAAGGACAAATCTGCTGCTGCCGATCCATGTCTTACTGTCCATTCTTTTGCAGGAGTATTCTGCAAGGTCACGTAACAGTTCCAGCTTATGCCGTTTCACATGAATTTCTGTTTTGAGCTGCACTTTCGATTCCATGGATGCAGTGATCTGATAAGTCAGCTGCTGATAGGGACTCTTCACAGTGATCTCACCAAACTGACGTCCTTTTTTCAGCTTTTCTTTACGGATTACATATTCCACCTGATAATAGCTTCCTATAAAATCCTCATCTGTGACCACATGCCTGGAAACTTCCAGAAAATCGCCTTTCGCCTCTACCTCCAGCCTGAGATGTCCCCATCCGCTCCTCTGAACTGCAAAAGTTTCGCGGACAGATTCACTGATATCATAAAAGCTGTTCTGATCTGCCTTCAGTTCAATTTTTACAGGATCCTTTTTTCCCGTTCCGATCAGAAACTCTTCTACATGCTGAAATGTCACGGGCTGTTTTGAGAGTCCCTTATAAAGAGCTTTCTCTTTCTGTCCGGCATTTCTTAACAGAAGTTCAAATCTGCGGTCTGTAAAAACACGATATGCTTCTTTAAAATCGTCCTTTGCAATATTCACAAAGGTATCCATATCCGGCACATCTCCGGCTGCACTTTTCAGTTCTGCTTTCTCTGTCTGAATGAGAAATGGCAGCTTATATTCTCCAATGTCTGTGGTGAAACAAAGCCATCCCTCATGTCTCTCACCCGGGTGCATCCCCGCACCGTCAATTCCATACTGCAGTCTCACCGTAGTTCCCGAAAATTTCTCGGTTCCCGGTACCACGCGCCTGTTGGAAGATGTAATATATCCACGTATTTTCTGATTATCCTCTGTTCCAAAATACAGTTCCCCTTTGTACACATCACCTGCTTTCAGAGTCACTTCTATTTTGTCCTGCGAAAAAAGGAGCTGCGGATGTTCATGTCTGAAATTTCCACTTAATAGTTCTTCTATCGTCTTTTTCAAAATTGTTCACCTTATATCCTTGCTTAAATTACAGAGCTACTGTTCACAAGCCTATTGCGTTTAATTATACACCACAAAACGCATCCGCGCAACAATCCGCTCTTCAGCTTTTTCGTTACTGTTCACTCCGTTCTCAGTAACGTAGCCAAAATTCATTCCAGATTGCCTG
>NZ_JAJDML010000209.1:0-310 GCF_020594215.1 Blautia sp. DFI.1.216 | reverse complement strand
GATTAACTTTTAATCAAATTTCATGTATGCAGTTTTCAAGGTACATATTGACTGATGCTTTATCAGTCATTAGAAACCTTAAACTCTTTTAAAATCTCTAATCACTGGTAAAACCAGCATATCTTAACAGCTCTTCCCGGCTGATACGGGTTAGCACCGGACTTTACGATTCGTATCTGGCTCCATCCTGTTTCCGACAGGACTCACTTTCCAATGCCTGTTTTATCTTCATCAGGCTTCCAGCCTGTTGTTTTCTTTTTGATCTGGCGCCCACCTGCTCTCCCACACCGTCTCCAGTGCAGTACCATCG
>NZ_JAJDML010000208.1:0-313 GCF_020594215.1 Blautia sp. DFI.1.216 | reverse complement strand
CTTGCGCTGGCGAATGTACAGTTAAATCTGGAAGGGGCTTTCCGGAAATTTTTCCGGGAACCGGGAGTGGGATTTCCGCATTATAAATCAAAAAAACATTCGCGGAAATCCTATACAACGAATATGGTAAATGGGAATATCTGTCTGCAGGACAGGTTCCTGAAACTGCCAAAGATGCAGCCGGTAAAAATAAAACTCCACCGTATGATCCCGGAGGGATGGAAGCTGAAATCAGTGACTGTGAGCAGGGAACCGTCCGGGAAATATTTTGCCAGCCTGCTGTTCGACTGTGAAAACCAAACAGCGGAGAAAA
>NZ_JAJDML010000207.1:0-316 GCF_020594215.1 Blautia sp. DFI.1.216 | reverse complement strand
CCTGCATAAGTGATTTTTGGTCGCAGGGCATAGGTTATCTGTGATTTCAAAAAGCAGTACGGCTTCTTTCCGTCAAAGGTTTTCTGCGACATGAACCAAGTGAGAGCAACGGGAATACCAAAGTATTTGAGAAATGCTCCCTCAATCATGGAAAGTGGGGGAATATCCCCAAACAGAATGATGATAAATTCCGTAATCACAAACCATGTAATCTGTGTAAAAGTAACGGGAAAGGGTAAGTTAAAGTCATTGATTGCATATAAGACTTTTTCCACGTTCCAGATACCCGTATAAGATTTAATCTTTTTCAAGTTCT
>NZ_JAJDML010000206.1:0-319 GCF_020594215.1 Blautia sp. DFI.1.216 | reverse complement strand
GATTGAGATTGTTTGCAAGGTCTTTTGAAGCCCGTTGCCGGACTTCGTTGCCGACCGTTCTCTGTCTGGCTATTTTCATGTATGGAGGATAACTGCCTATGGCGAAAAATAAGACCAAGATTGAAGTGACAACCGTATTTGACGGGGAACTGGACGCCACCGATGTGTTCGTCAGCCTGATTTCCCAGAAATACGGCAAAACAAATACAAAAGAATATCTTGCTAAAAAGAAAGATTTGAAGTATAATGAAGATGAGGTTCAACAGAGCCAGATACCGTCTGGATTGTGTGGGTAAATGGCTATGATGAACGAAATGGA
>NZ_JAJDML010000205.1:0-319 GCF_020594215.1 Blautia sp. DFI.1.216 | reverse complement strand
GAAGGGAAAGACGAAGCATACCTGAAACTCTATGACGGTCATGACTGGAAATGGTCCTGTGTACGTCTGGATCATACGGATATGGAATATCTGAGAAAATGCTGGTCAGGGAAAAAGGCATCTGCCCCGACTCTGGAAAAGAGACACCAGAAGTATTTTTTGCGTTTTTCCTATAAAGAGGAAGTAACACTTACCAAAACACCTGTGAAAGAACAGATTATCTGCAGCGTGGACTTAGGGATCAATACCGATGCAGTCTGTACGATCATGCGGGCAGACGGAACTGTCCTGGGAAGAAGATTCATAGATCATCCCAGTG
>NZ_JAJDML010000204.1:0-323 GCF_020594215.1 Blautia sp. DFI.1.216 | reverse complement strand
CACCCTGAAAAAAGGCGGTATCCCGCCTTAATTCAGATGCTCTGGTAACTCAGTTACCGAGTAATTCACTTTTGCTCTGTATTTGTACCACTCTATATAACGAAACGCTCAGATGCTGTTTTGCAATAGGAGAAAAAAAATATCAAAAAATTGATGATTAATGGTGAGCTTGTGATAGAATGGATAAAAGAGAAAAGCATAAAGGATGTAGTTGTGGAGAATATTTGTTATGATTAGAAAGTTGCTGAACGGAGATATCGATAGAGTTGCTGACATATGGTTAAAGACAAATCTGAAAGCACATTATTTTATTTCCAATCAAT
>NZ_JAJDML010000203.1:0-326 GCF_020594215.1 Blautia sp. DFI.1.216 | reverse complement strand
GTCCGCCTTCTGGATTTGAAACGAGCAACAAGATTTCAAATTCAGGAGGAACGGATATGTATATTGAACACCCATATTTTTACGAAGGAAAGTATTACGCAAATATTGATGGAGAAATGATCGAGATTACAAAAGAAGTTGCGTATGCGATGAATAATTTTTACAGAAGCAGCAAGGCAAAAAAAGTTGAGATTAAGAATGAACTGGGTGAGGTTGTGGATAAGATGCTGAGAGAAGTACCTTACAGCGGTCAGTCCATTGATGGAGAAGGCTTCATGATTGAGGATTTTCCAGATCTGAACTGTGATGTGGAGCACTGTGTACTG
>NZ_JAJDML010000202.1:0-326 GCF_020594215.1 Blautia sp. DFI.1.216 | reverse complement strand
CGCCAGAGTAGATATAACCGCCACATTCATAGCGTCCTTTATTTTCTTTGACAAAAGTTCTTGCACCAGCGAAAACTTCGTCCTGCGTTGCCTTTGGAATTTCATCATAAGAAGCTCGCACGTTATCACATTGCCAGCCAAGATGTACGCTCAATCTTTGCCAGACTACACATTGTTCCAACAGATAGACTTGTTTGTAATTCAGTTCCTTGTGAGCTTCGCCATACTGTTTGACATACTCTAAGGATAACGCCACATCTGAAATCTGGTTGGCACTCATGCGTGAGCTTGCGTCAGCTCTGGTCTTGTAGCCGTTCTTAAAATCT
>NZ_JAJDML010000201.1:0-327 GCF_020594215.1 Blautia sp. DFI.1.216 | reverse complement strand
TCATAACCATACTGATAGCGACTGGTGTTTGTGCATTGGTCGCTTTTCTGTATTATCGCTTCTGTTACGATAGTTTCAAGAAGCTCCTGCACCGTCAAAAGCTGGCAAGAATGATACTGGAAAACAAGTGGTATGAAGCCGATACCGTACAAGATAGCGGTTTTTTTACTGACCTGCAAGGCAGATCAAGGGAAAAAATCGTCTGGTTTCCAAAGATTTATTATCAAATGGAAAAGGGACTGCTTCATATCCGCTGTGAAATTACGCTGGGGAAATATCAAGACCAGCTTTTACGGTTAGAGGATAAATTGGAAAGTGGCTTGTATT
>NZ_JAJDML010000200.1:0-328 GCF_020594215.1 Blautia sp. DFI.1.216 | reverse complement strand
GATAAATGCCATTACATTTGTACTGTCGCCCGTTTTGGGACTGTCGCTAGGTCTGCTAGGCTTTTCTGGTGTCGGTGGTGTTTCGGGTTTCTCTGGTTCTTCTGGCTTTTCCTTAAAGGTAATCGTCTGTCCCTTATCCTCAATATTCTTATGTTCGGTAACTTTCTTCGGTTCGTCTGGATTGCTTAAATCGTACAATTCCTCAAAAGTTACAAGCTGTTTGCTGTCAAGAGAAGTAGCGTCAAAGGTAAAGGCAACTTCCACTTTCATAGCTTCGCTGTCAGCGGTAAACATATAATCACTTTCCACACGCTTTCCATTGATAAGA